>NZ_JBVAYM010000018.1:0-49301 GCF_055420025.1 Traorella sp. mt218 | reverse complement strand
TTAAAAAATTACCAGTATAAATTTTCAAAAAAGAGGTAAATCTTGATTTAATAATGGTAATATTATGATAAAATTTATGTGAAAGAGAGGGTTTTATATGGAAATGACATTGAGATGGTATGGTTCAAAATTTGATACCGTTACCTTAAAACAAATCCGACAGATACCGGGAGTAACAGGTGTCATTACTACTTTATATGATAAGCAGCCGGGAGAGGTATGGAGCCGTGAAGAGATTGCTGCCATGAAAAAAGAAGTAGAGGAGAGCGGACTTCATGTTGCCGGCATTGAAAGCGTTAATGTGCATGATGCAATCAAAACGGGAGCGAAAGAACGTGACCGCTATATTGCCAATTATATCGAAACATTAGAAAATCTTGGAAAAGAGGATATTCATCTGGTATGTTACAATTTTATGCCTGTTTTCGATTGGACAAGAACGGAATTGGCTCGTGTAAGAGAAGACGGTTCAACTGTTTTAGCGTATTCACAGGATGCGGTCGATCGTCTTGATCCTGAGAAAATGTTTGAATCGATCGCTTCGGATACGAATGGCAGCGTGATGCCGGGCTGGGAACCGGAGAGAATGGCTCATGTGAAGGAGCTTTTTGCCATGTATAAGGATATTGATGATGAAAAGCTATTTGAGAATCTAAAGTATTTTCTTGAAAAGATCATGCCGGTGTGTGATCAGTATGATATCAATATGGCCATCCATCCGGATGATCCTGCATGGTCTGTTTTTGGATTGCCAAGGATCATCATCAATAAGGAAAATATTTTGAGAATGATGAAGATGGTCGATAATCCGCATAATGGGGTTACTTTCTGCAGTGGTTCTTATGGTACGAATCCTAAGAATGATCTTCCGGATATGATCCGTTCTTTGAAAGGAAGAATTCATTTTGCCCATGTGCGTAATCTGAAGTTTAATTCAGATCGTGATTTTGAAGAAGCGGCACATCTTTCAAGTGATGGCAGCTTTGATATGTATGAGATCATGAGGGCCTTATATGAAATTGGTTTTGATGGCCCGATCCGTCCGGATCATGGACGTATGATCTGGGATGAGGTAGCGATGCCGGGATATGGTTTGTATGATCGTGCATTAGGTGCTGCTTACCTGAATGGTTTGTGGGAAGCTATTGAAAAAGGAGCAACGAGATATGGAATTAAATAAGAAAGGCTTAAAAGAGCGTCAGCAGTGGTTAGATAAGGGATATCATCTGAGTGATTATGACCGTGAAGAGGTTGCTGCTTCTACAAGAAAAAAACCGCTGTGGATCCATTTTGGGGCCGGTAATATCTTTCGTGCTTTTCAGGCAAATATCGTTGAGAAGCTTTTGAATGAGAAGATACTTGACCGCGGATTGATCGTTGCGGAAGGCTTTGATTATGAAATCATTGAAAAGATGAATCGTCCTCATGATGATTATTCGATACTGGTAACGCTGAAGGCAGATGGTACGGTTGAAAAGAGCGTGATTGGAAGCGTTGTTGAAAGCTGTATCCTGGATTCTGATAATGAAGAAGAGTTTACACGTCTGAAGGAGATCTTCTCGAATCCTTCTTTACAGATGGCTTCTTTCACGATAACGGAAAAGGGATATTCTTTGGTAGATGGCAGCGGAAAGCTGCTTGACAGCGTTGAGAGAGATTTTAAAATGGGACCGGAAGCACCTTCTTCTTATATAGGAAAGATAGCTTCTTTGCTTTATACACGTTATCGCAATACGGAAAGAGGAATTGCCATGGTGAGCATGGATAATTGTTCACATAATGGTGATAAGCTATATGAGGCAATTCATACCTTTGCGAAAAAATGGGCAGAGAATGGTATGGCTGCGCCAGGCTTTGAATATTATGTCAAGAATAAAAATTGTGTTTCTTTCCCATGGACCATGATCGATAAGATCACACCAAGACCCGATGCTTCTGTGGAAAAGATTTTGAATGATGATGGCATTGAGGGATTAGATCCGATCATAACTTCTAAGAATACATATGTTGCGCCATTTGTGAATGCGGAAGAATGTGAATATCTGGTCGTAGAGGATGCTTTTCCTAACGGACGTCCTGAATTGGAAAAGGGTGGCGTCATGTTTAGTGATCGCGAAACGGTAGATAAGGTAGAAAAGATGAAGGTCTGTACCTGTTTAAATCCGCTTCATACGGCCTTGGCTGTTTTCGGCTGTCTTTTAGGATATAAGAAGATTTCTGAAGAAATGAAGGATGAGCAGTTAAGAAAGCTGGTTGAGAAGATCGGATATGATGAAGGATTGCCGGTAGTCGTCGATCCAAAAGTCATCGATCCGAAGGAATTTATTGATGCGGTCATCCATGTACGTTTTGTTAATCCGTTTATGCCGGATACGCCGCAGCGCATCGCAACAGATACCTCTCAGAAGCTGGCAATTCGTTTTGGGGAAACGATTAAGAAATATATGGCTTCGGATACGTTGAATGTTGACGATCTTACACTGATCCCATTAGTATTTGCCGGTTGGATTCGTTATTTAATGGGTGTGAATGATCAAGGTGAAAGCTTTGAAAGATCACCGGATCCGCTTTTAGAAACCCTGACACCGATCACATCAAAACTTTCATTGGGC
Source organism: Traorella sp. mt218 (assembly GCF_055420025.1). Lineage (NCBI taxonomy): Bacteria > Bacillati > Bacillota > Erysipelotrichia > Erysipelotrichales > Erysipelotrichaceae > Traorella > Traorella sp. mt218. The sequence continues at coordinate 46,689 of NZ_JBVAYM010000018.1, read as the reverse complement.
ATGGAGGATGATGTAGAAGACATCGTCGGTGATCTATTGCATAATGAGGCGATATACGGTGTGGATCTGTATCAGGCAGGACTTGCTGATAAGGTGGTTGGCTATCTGAAAGAAATGTGTGCCGGCACAGGTGCTGTAAGAGCTGTGTTGATAAAATATACGAGGTAAAGCTATGAAGAAATTTATGGATGAAGATTTTCTGCTTCATAGTGAAACGGCAAAAAGACTGTATCATGAGACAGCCTCTAAGATGCCAATTATTGATTATCATTGTCATATCGATCCTAAAGAGATCTATGAAGACCGCCGGTTTGATAATATCACACAGGTATGGCTGGGCGGCGATCATTATAAATGGCGTCAGATGCGTTCCAATGGCATTAGTGAAAGATATATTACCGGTGATGCCACTGATTATGAGAAGTTTCAAAAATGGGCAGAAACATTGGAAAAGGCAATTGGCAACCCCTTGTATCACTGGTCACATTTAGAATTAAAACGTTATTTTAATTATGAAGGTCATCTTTGCAGCGATACGGCACAAGAGGTCTGGGAGATCTGTAATCAGCGTCTGCATGATAAAGACATGACGGTGCGAGGCATTATTTCTCAATCAAACGTAGAAATCATCTGTACAACAGATGATCCTATTGATGATTTAAAATGGCATGAGCTGCTTGCTTCAGATGATTCCTTTGATACCAAAGTGCTGCCGGCATGGCGCCCGGATAAGGCCATCAATATTGAGAAAGAAGATTTCGTGGATTATCTGTCAAAGCTGTCTGCTGTCAGTCAGATAAAAATCAACAGCTTCCCATCACTGATCGATGCATTAAGGGAAAGAATGGATTATTTTGATAAACATGGCTGTAAGGTAAGCGATCATGGTTTAGACTATGTATGTTATGTTGAGGCAGGCAAAGAAGAGCTGGAAGAGATCTTTCAGAAACGCTTATCAGGTCATCAGCTTTCTTCACATGAAATCGATGCTTATAAAACAGCTTGCATGTGTGCTTTTGCGAAAGAATATCATAAGCGTGGCTGGGTCATGCAATTGCATTACGGTGCAGCACGGAATCTGAATCAGAAAATGTTTAGAAAATTAGGTCCGGATACAGGTTTTGATGCGATTTCTACTTATGCATCATCTCCGCAGCTGGCAGCCTATCTCAATCATCTTGCTTTTCATGACTGTCTTCCAAAAACAATACTTTATTCGTTGAATCCATCTGACAATGCCATGATCGGATCAGTGATCGGCTGTTTTCAGGATGAAAGTGCGATCGGCAAGATCCAACAGGGAAGTGCATGGTGGTTTAATGATCATAAAGCAGGAATGATCGAACAGATGACTTCTTTAGCGGATTTGGGTTTACTGGGGAATTTTATCGGTATGCTGACAGATTCAAGAAGCTTTTTGTCATATACAAGACATGAATATTTCCGTAGAATCTTATGTGATCTTATTGGTACATGGGTAGAAAATGGCGAATATCCAGATGATGAAAAAGCACTTGAAAAGATCATAAGAGGAATTTGTTACGAAAACTGTAAACAATATTTTGAATTTTAATGATCGGATCTTGAGATAAAATATATCTGAAAAATCGAAACTTTCACATAAGTTTCGATTTTTTATCGTACTTTGAAATGAGGAGGAAGATGATATTCTGTATGGAACCTAAATAAAATACAGGAATCATTCGATTCCTGTATTCTTTAATCATTATCTTCATCTGTTGGATCTGTTGGCTGTTCAGGTGTTTCCGGTGTTTCAGGTGTTTGATTCTTACCCAATTTACTTGTTTCACTGGAAGAGAGGGTCACACAGACTTGGTTGGATTTAGAATTATCATTCTGATATCCATAATATCCGCAAACCCTTGCTTCTACACCCGGTGTAATGTTAAAGGTATTGCTTCCCGTATCTGTGGTAAAGTTGGTAACACCAAGACTTGTACCGTTTTGGAAGACTTCTACTTTATAAACAATTGGACCATAGACAGCCTTTTTATCAAATACCTTTGTACCTGTATAATTCGGATAGCCTTCTACACCATGATACAAACCGTCAAAGGCATTCAGTGCATCACTATCAGGATATGGTGTGAACATGAAATCAACGGTCTTTGCATTTTCGTTTACAACTGCTGTAAATGAGTTCAAGGATGAAATTTCGTCCGGTGTCAAGGTCTTAAGAGTTGCGAATTGACTCAAGACCTTACCTGTCGATATCATGGAAGCCGGCGTACCATCCGGTACAGCATAATGACCGTTATCAAAGGCTCCCTTGATATGGGTAATATTGACAATGCCGCTCGGCTGGACAAAATCATCCGGATAATTGTTGGCATGAACCGTATCAAAAATGAGCTTATTGATCTTCGTCGGTATATTTGCATTCATTTGCGCATCCGTCAGATAACCATATGGAACACCATTTCCATCATTTTCATACCCTTGCCATGTCGCAATGGAATACTTACTTGTATAGGAAACCGTCCATTTATCTTTCGCGGCGCGTGTTGGGATACCATATTTAGCCCCTAAATCTCCCCAGTCACTCGTACCTGTCTTGGTGGCTACCTGATAGCTGCTTCTCATAAGTCCTTGGAAAGAGCTAGGGTAATTGCTGACAGCCTGTACTAATATTTCAGTCATCAGATAAGAAGCCTGTGGAGAGAATACCTGACGGGAAACGACTTCATGAACATAATCTTCATGTTCGCTATTTAAGAATTCAATACGGGTAATTGCATATGGTTCTGTATAAACCCCGCCATTGGCCAAAGCCGCATAGGCCGCTGCCATTTGAAGCGGTGTAGCCACCATGGAACTGCCACCAATGGCCATTCCTAATTCTAGGGTTTCTTTTCCATCCAAGATCTTCTGGAAGGTAGTTAATCCCAGATTGACCATAATTTCGGCGACACGATTTTGTCCGATGGTATTGACAACCTCACTTAAGGCTGTGATTGCCGGAATGTTCCATGACCGGGCAATCGCTTCAAGGATTGTTACATCACCATGGAAGGCACCACCGGCATTTTGCGGTGTATAACCATTAAAGTTGCGAGGTACATCGGCAATGATCTGATCCGTTGACCAGCCTAGATATTCAAACGCTAATGTATAATCTAACAATGGTTTGATACTTGATCCAGTCTGATGTTCCATCTCATATCCGTGGTTCTTTCTTATATCTCCAGTATAATTCAAGCCACCGGCGATTGCGGCAATTGATCCATCAGTGACATCGATCAAGGCGCTGCCGGCCTGCATTCCTAATGGTGCATTCTCGAAGAAGCCATATTCACCGTTCATGATGGCTTCATAGAGCTGCTGGGTTTTAAGATCAAAGGTCGTATAAATGACCATATTACCTTGATAAATATCAATACCTAATTCTTCATCACAATAATCACGAACATAATCAATAACGCTTTGCAGCGGATCACCTTCAAAATTGGTTGTACCATTCAGCTGGAAAGCCAATTTTGTATTGATTGCCAGGTCATATTCTTCCTGACTGATATAACCGTGCTGAAGCATGAGCCCTAAGGCTGTATTGCGTCTTTCAACGGCGTTATCATAATTTAAATAAGGATTATAGGCGTTCGGTGCATTGATGACACCCGCCAGGAAAGCCGCTTCTGAAAGGGTCACTTCACTAATATCTTTTCCAAAATAATATTGTGCACCTTTCTGGACACCTCTGGCAACACCGCCAAAATTGATATAATTCAGATAGCGCATCAAGATATCTTCTTTGCTTAAAGAGCTTTCCGCTTCTAATGCAAGAAAGATCTCCTGTACTTTCGCAAAAAGTTTTTCAATGGTATTCTGTGAATCATCCGTTGTGTGATGCGTCACATCGATCATCTGCATCGTAAGTGTCGAACCACCTTGACCAAAGCTGAGCGTTTTTATATTTTCAAGCAAAGCTTTTAAGAAACGCGGTAAATCGAAACCATTATGTTTGAAGAAACGGGAGTCCTCGACTGCCAAGAAAGCATCGATAACCACCTGAGGTACCTGGTCATAGGTAGTGTTCTCTCTGAGACCATCACCGCTGGAAAGCTGAATGGCAGGGACAGATTCACCATTCTCATCGTTCATCATGATCGTTGTCGGTTCATCGCCATGTAGCAGGGATTCATTGAATTCATCTTTTTCTGCCAATATCTGATTCAATGTCAGATAACCAAATAAGCTGGCAACAACAATACATGCGAGTACGAGAACACCGATCGTATCGATGATCTTTCTTTTCCGAGATTTATTTGGTGTATTTTGCTGCCTTATTTTTTTATTTGCCATTGTTGCAACCTCCTTGGAAATACATTTCATCTACTGCATCTAAATATTTTAAGCGGGGAATATAGCTTTCCTGGATCAGCTTTCCCACTTCCTTAACTTTTTTATAAGACAACGATTTCTGATTTTCGTCTTCGTAGGCATCAATCATGACCTGCCCGTCGATCAGATATGTTTCGTTGTAGCTTGTAAAACGCAGGATGACAAATGAGATCCCGCCATGATGGATCACCCGCTTCATGTGCTGGATCTGATGAGGATGGATCAGCTGAAAGGGAAAGCCTCCTTTATTTTTGGTTTGCTTTGCCTCAAAGTCAATCGCCTTGCCACGATAGACACCGTTATAATCTGTCGTGGAAGGTACTTTATAATAGGCTTCGCTGATCCGGGCATGAGCACGATTGGGATAATCGACCTTGACCACTTGAATGGGGGTCGGTTTCTTATGGATACATGCGCGATCCGTTTCCAGATAAAATTCATTTGTTTCATTGATATCATTCTCCAGACTCATTCCACGTCCGCTGTGTGAGAGGTTTTTGGAAGAGGCAGTGGAGAGTGATGTTGTTGGATTCTGTTTTGTCGGATAACCAATCATTTCATCACCTATCTACCATTATACAAAATTTTTATATTGAAATCCAGTTATGTTTCAAATTGACTTGCAATTTATGAGAAAATTTGAGAAACTAATAAAGGTGGTGAAGTTATGCAGACATTTGAATTAACTGTTCAGGAAATATTGGACAAGCAGTTTAATATTGATTTTAAAGGGTATAACGCGCAGGAAGTCGATGAATTTCTTGATCGTGTCATCCATGATTATCAGCAGTATGATGAAAAAATCAAGGAATGTACAGATACGCTTTTAAAATATGAGAATACGATCGAGAGCTTGAAGAACCAGATCAGCGATCTGCAGGCCCGCTTAAATATGCAAGGCGAGGTATCGACGAATGCATCAAATTTAGATGTATTGAGAAGGCTCTCTCGTCTGGAAGCAGAAGTATTTAAAAACAAATAACCGATATTAGGGCAATCGCTGGCGTCAGCTAGAGGAAAGTCCATGCTCGCACATTCTGAGATGAATGTAGTGTTTATGCTGAACGAAGTCATAAGTTCAGGTAGAGAAATCTAACGGCCGGTCGACACCTAAGGGAAACTATGGTCAAGACCGCGAAGGTGCCACAGAAACGAGCTGGGCGGAAACGCTCAGGTGGAACGGGTAAACCCCATAAGCGAGAAACCCAAATTTGGTAGGGGAATCGCTGCAAGTGAAATGAAACAAGCAGCGGACACGAAAGTGTAGATAAATGGTTGCCACTTCTTTATGAAGGACAGAACATGGCTTATATAATGTCGGTCATCGGCCTCGCATCAGCGAGGCTTTATTATAACTGATAAGAAAAAAATCACAAAAAAAATTATCATTTTATATAAAAATATGATATAATAAACTGCAAGTTATAAGAAATTATAACGATGCGTGATAAAAAATGAATATCATCTGCAAATCTGTCTTGTTCGTTGAAATGTCCAAGGTGTCATGTTATAATATTGTGGAATAAAAAGGTGATTGTAGACTATGAAAGAAATCGGAGAATTTTTAAAACAAAAAAGACTAGAAAAAGGAATCACGATCGATCAGGTAGCAGAAAAGACAAGAATGCCTGCTGCCAGGATCAAAGCCATTGAAGAAGGAAATCTGGATGCTTTTAAGGATGATCTTTCCTATCTCCAGTTTTTCATTCAGTCTTACTGCAATGCGATTGGTATTGATTATCATGAAGTGAAGCAACAGCTGAGTGACAGTATCAACAGCTATACGATGTCATTTCAGGCAGACCAGCTGCGTGCCCAAAATGAATCAGAAAAGAATATTCGCGAGAAATCAACACAGCGGGTCAATGAATATAAAAAGCGCAATCCGGCAAAGAAGGTAGAGCGCAAGATTGATTTTTCATTGATCAGTTTTGTTGCGGTCATTGCATTGATCGTTATCTGTCTGGTAACGGTCGGTGGTTATTATCTTTCACGACAGTTATTCTCGGGAAATGATGAGCCGATCGCTGATGTGACGCCTCCTGAAGATACAAATGATGACAAGCCACAGATAGATCAGCCTGAGGAACCGGTAGAAGTGAAGGAAATCGAAGTAATTCCTGGTGAGCAGGTCGGTGATTATGTCATTGAAAATGCGGAGGAAAAATTTACTTTGAGAATTGAATTTGCTTCAAATTCATGGTTTCGGGCCATATTGGATGGTACAGAGCTTACCACGCCTGAGGCAAGGGTATATGATGCCGGTACAACACTTGAAATGGAGCTTGATCCGGTGAATAATAGGGAATTGAATCTGCGCTTTGGTTATTTTGCCGGAATGAAGCTGTATGTAGATGATAAAGAAGTTGAAATTGATGAATCAATAGCGAATATACCGGGCGTTCAAGAAATAAATTTTACGATTGGAGGAAATACAAGTGAACCTGCCGAATAAGCTTTCCTGTTTTAGAATGGCGCTTGTGCCTTTGATCGTTCTTGTATGGATCTTTCCATATGCTCAGCTGAATATTGCAATGCCACAGTTTACTTTTGGAATCGTAAGCCTTTCATTGAAAAATATTTTAGTATTGATCTTGTTCTGTGTTGCATCTTTCACAGATTATCTGGATGGACAGATTGCCCGAAAAAATCATCTGATTACTTCATTCGGAAAGTTTATCGATCCGATTGCCGATAAGATGCTGGTAAATACGATGCTGATCATGTTTGTGTGCTACGGCATGGTACCGATTGTGCCGGTCATCGTCATGATCTGGCGCGATACGATCGTGGACGGTATGAGAATGAGCACGGCAAGCAAAGGGGTCGTGGTAGCTGCCGGAATGCTTGGAAAGATCAAGACGGTCAGTCAGATGATCACGATCATTTTAGTGCTTTTAAATAATTTGCCATTTGAGCTTTGGAGATTTCCGATGGCTGAGTTTATGCTCTGGTTTTCGATGCTGGTTTCAGTGGCCAGTGGATTTAGTTATTTTATGCAAATGAAAAAATATATTTTGGAATCAATGTAATGGAAGAATTTGTAGAGCTTTTAAAAAAGAAACATATTACGATTGCTACCTGTGAATCTTGTACCGGCGGGCTGTTAGCGGCCATGCTGTGTGATTTCAGCGGTATCAGTGCTGTCTATAAAGGAAGCATTGTGACCTACAGCAATGAAATTAAAGAGAAGATCGTGGGTGTCGATCCGAAAATAATTGCGGAAAAGGGTGTTGTCAGTGAAGAGGTTGCCCGCGAAATGGCTCTTCATACACAAAAGCTGATGGATGTCGATCTGTGTATTTCATATACGGGTAATGCCGGACCTGATGTGTGTGACAATAAACCGGTAGGCTGTGTTTACTGCGGGGTAGCCTTTAAGGATGAAGTTTTCTGCTTCGAATATATGCTTAAGGGAAGTCGAAATGAGATTCGTCATCGTGTTATTGAAGAAAGTATAAAAAAAATTAAAGAAATTTTGGGAAATATGACAAAAGAATGCATATAAAAGAGTAGGAGGTTTCAAAAATATGGATAAAGATAAGGAAAAAGATAAATCCGAAGCGCTGTTGAAAGATACCATTGCGCAAATTGAAAAACAATACGGAAAAGGTTCGATCATGAAGCTGGGAGATCGTGCCAGCGTAGATGTCGATGCCATCAGCTCAGGATCATTAAAGATCGATCAGGCACTGGGTATTGGCGGTTTTCCAAAAGGAAGGATCATTGAGATCTACGGTCCGGAATCAAGCGGTAAGACCACTCTTGCTCTTCATGCAATTGCGGAAGTTCAGAAAAAAGGCGGAAGAGCTGCTTTTATTGATGCGGAAAATGCGATCGATCCTGTTTACGCACAGAATTTAGGCGTCCAGATCGATGATCTGATATTATCCCAGCCGGATTCGGGTGAGCAGGCATTGGAGATCACAGAGCTTTTGATCAAATCAGGAGCGATCGATCTGGTCGTTATCGACTCAGTGGCAGCACTGGTACCGCAGGCGGAATTAGATGGAGAGATGAGCGATGCTCATGTCGGTCTGCAGGCTCGTCTGATGTCTAAAGCGATGCGAAAGCTTGCCGGTGTGATGAATCGAAGCGAATGTACGGCGATCTTCATCAATCAGCTTCGTGAAAAAGTAGGAATCATGTTTGGTAATCCGGAAACGACGCCGGGCGGAAGAGCTTTGAAATTTTATGCTTCGGTTCGTTTGGATATTCGAAAATCAGAAGCGATTAAAAATGGTACTGAAATCGTCGGCAATAAGGTAAATGTCAAGGTCGTTAAGAATAAGGTGGCACCACCGTTCAAGACAGCTGTCGTAGAGATCATGTATGGCCAGGGAATCAGTTATGTTGCGGAGCTTTTAGATTTGGCTGTCGATTATGATATCATTCAAAAGAGCGGGGCATGGTTCTCATATAAGGGAGAAAAGATCGCTCAGGGAAGAGATGCTGCCAAGAACTATTTGAAGAATAATCCGGATGTCTTTAATGAAGTAGATGCCCTTGTAAAGGAAAAGCTGACGGCTTAGTTATGAAATTTTTCAAGAAAAAGCCTAAACCGGATGTCATGGGATTTATCTGTTGTGAAACATCTTTAAATAGAGGTCATTACATCGTGGATCAATATCATGACGAAAAGCTTTATTACCCGACCTATCTCTATTCAACCGCAATGATTTTCTATAATCTGGAGAAAAAGTATTCGAAGGAATTGATCGAACAGATACGAAGACATTGTGATCGTTTCTTTTTGAAGAAAAATAAGGCTTATTCTGAGGAACAAATTCTTTCTGACAGAAATAAGGTCATGCATTCAGTCATGAATCATCAACATATTGAAGATTATCTTACATTAACGGGTCTGAAAGATGAAAATGGTGAATTGGCTGATCTTTTGGATGGATGGATGAATGTAAATCTCTTGTTAAGTGAAGATATAAAGTCTATGTAAGTAGACTTTTTTCTTAGGAGGTAAGATGATATTAAATGTAAGCGGACGCTGTGATATCGTAGCTTTTTATACAGAATGGTTCATGAAGCGCTATGAAGAAGGCTTTGTCGATGTACGCAATCCTTTTTACCCATCTTTTGTCAGCCGTATTTATTTTGACAATGTCGATGCCATCATGTTTTGTACCAAAAATCCATGGCCGATCCTGCCTTATCTTTCCAAAATAAAACAGCCATTGTTATTTCACGTAACCCTGACTCCTTATAAAAAAGATATTGAACCTATTGTCATAGATAAGAAAAAGATCATTGATGGAATCAAAGAGCTTTCTAAGAAAATGCCGAAAGAATATATCTATGTACGTTATGATCCTGTTTTTATCAGTGATGCTTATACGATTGATTATCATATTCGGGCTTTTGAGAGAATGTGTTGTTTGCTTGATGGATATGTCAGTCATATCATTATTTCCTTTTTAGATGAGTATAAAAATGTCCAGAGAAACAGGCATTTATTAAGGGACAGGGCTTTACGTGAAGAAGATTATCAGATAATTGGCCGTTCATTTGCGCAAAGTGCTGCTTTACATGGCATGAGCGTACAGACGTGTGCAGAAGAGCGTGATTTGTGTGAATTTGGATTTATTCATTCAGATTGTTTGTCGAAAGAGTTAGCGTTTCAGCTGACGCATAAGAAATATAAACGTTGGAATGCCCGCGGGAAAAAATGTAATTGTGTGGAAATGGCAGATATTGGTGTTTATAACTGTTGTTCCCATATGTGTCGTTATTGTTATGCTAATTTTGATGAATCAGCGGTAATGAAAAATATGAGCAGGCATGATGATGACTCAACGATGCTGGTGGGATATTTAAAAGATGATGATATGATAAAGGAAAGAAAATGATATGAAACAGCAGCTTAGAGAAAAATACAAGCAACTTCGAAAAAATATTCCTAATAAAACGATCCAATCATCAAAGATCGCTGATAAGATCAGAAATCATACCTCCTATCAGCAATCCGATCATATTGCCTTCTATTATTCATGCGGAAGTGAGGTAGATACCAAAGCGATGATTCAAAAGGCGTTGCTGGATCATAAGCATGTATATCTTCCTAAAGTCATCAATAAGGAAGAAATGGAATTTTATGAGATCAAATCGCTTGATGAGATCATACATCGTAATGCTTTGGGTATTTTGGAACCTGAAGCAAGTGTGAGGGCAGAAAAGATCGAAGTAATGATCATACCCGGTCTTTGTTTTGATGAAAAAGGGAATCGTCTTGGATATGGCGGTGGATATTATGATCGTTATCTTCAGGATAAAGAAATTTATAAAATAGGCATTTGTTTTGATGAACAGCTTAGTGATGAAGCAATTGAAATAAATGAATATGATATTCAGATGGATGAAGTGATAACTATGAAGGGTAATTTTAGAAAAGAAAATGTCATTGAAGAAGTGAAGCAGGGGGTTGCTCAGTTATTGGCAAAGGATGATTCGGGGCATGGAATGGATCATATCGAACACGTTTTAGAGCTGTCTTTGAGGTTTTGTGAAAAAGAGAAGGCGGATAAAGAAATTACGGCTTTGATTGCTTTGTTGCATGATGTCGATGATTATAAGCTGTTTGGCATGGAAAATGCACAGAAGCTGACAAACGCTAAAAGGATCATGTCTGAAGCAAAAATCAGTCACGAAACACAGACGAGAGTTTTAGAATCATTGGCTCGCATCGGATACAGCAAAGCCTTAAAGGGAATAAGACCTTTGACGATTGAAGGTAAGATCGTATCTGATGCAGATATGTGTGATGCGATAGGAACAAGGGGAATCTTACGGGCCTATACTTATAGCATGAAAAAAGGAAAGCCATTCTTTAACAAAGAAATCTTTCCTGCAGAAGATATGGATGCCGACCGATATACCCAAAAATGTGCGGACAGCAGCTGTAATCATTTTTTCGAAAAATTATTAAAATTAAAAGGAATGATGATGACTGAAGCCGGAAAAGAAGAGGCTAAACATCGTCATGAAATCATGGTATCTTTTCTTTATCATTTCTTTGAGGAAGAAAATGTACCTGAATGGAAGGAATATTTAGATCATTATTTAGAAAAAAGCATATAAAAAACACAGATACAGATTGATATCTGTGATTTTCATGAGCTTGGTTTATTTTTATAAACAAAATATATGTAAAAGAGATAGCATACATGATACATTTGTTGCCATCTCTTTTTATATAAAACCTATATTTTACCTACTCTTTTATTAGTATTGGCATTTATCTTTGCTTTCATAAAGCTCAATGAGCCTCTATTATTTGTTTATCCCTATAAATTGAGGTGTCTGGCTTATTCTGGAATAATTTACAGCATGATCTCCATCTATCAGCAATAAATGATCTTCATAAAAAACAATTATGATAGAATTATCTTCAAAATCAGCTTTATATACATTCCTTTCATTTAACCGCTCAACGCTTCCTTCTTTATAAAATCCCTGCTGTTGATACCAATAGGCATTTTTTTCTTGATCCACAACAAAATACTGTGCATGAATAAGTGTATTTTCTTCGGTAATGAAAGTCCCAAGTATCTGTTTTTCTGTTTGGAACATACTTATTTGTTGGTGTAATTTTAGAATTGTAAAGTTGTAGGTTACAAACAAAATGAATGCAAAGATAAATATCATCATTTTATACTTTTTTTTCATACTGATTCTGACTATACAATACTTTAATCATCTCGCAAAAAATACTCAGTATAGTAGGTAATGTGACGATCATATGTTTTTTCCACAAATAAACAATGTCTTGTTTCAGGAAATTATTAGTTTTATTCTTATCTGAAATGATTTCAGGACTATTTGAAGTAATGGTCATATTTTCAGATACAAGACAGTTTTCAATCCATGCAGATAGTGAATTTTCTTCAAAAATTTTTATTTTATATGCAGTAGATATGGAAAGAATCATTTTTTCATTTCTCATTTTCCCTCTCCTTCTTATTTTATATGAGTTTATAGTTAACTGGCTATATCAAAAAAATAAAGAAAACTTATTGTCATCATTAATTTCTTAAATTATATATTGTACATTTATCTTACCTCTGCCAGACGATCTTTCATTAGATTTGTACATTTCGTACATGTATTTTTAGTTTCCTCGTAATGGTAGTCATCCGTTACAGGAAACGTAAGATATTAATTTTAACACTTCTTTCATATTTTTCCCTTTCATGCATTTCTTTTCATTCACATATTAACTGAAAATAACTAAAATAACAGTCTTTAATTATAATGATTTATATGATAAAATCTGATTTCAAGACAGTATAAAATATAATTTATATCTTTCACATGAAAAGTATGTTATCTTTATTTCTTTTATGACTTAATAATATTTATGACGATCAGAATCCTATGAAAAGAAACCAGCTTTTTTGGTTCACATTTACAAAAAAATCAATCATTTCTGATTGATTCCTTTATAAGATCGTGATCCTCGTGGCATTGCTTATGAAATCAAAACGCATCGTCAGCTCTTAACTACCAGTCGAAAAAGAAGAAAGGTATATCGGTGTATGGGGATGGCGACAAGGCTTTTTTTACCTCTAAATGACTACATGAAAGGATGGACTGTTTGGGTGAAAGATTATCGTTCAGGCATTCCGCTTTTCCTCAAAAAAGATTGATAACTGCCTGAATTTATGATATGCTTCTATCTGTAAAATTATGTCTGAAGGGTTGACAGGGATGACGACAGGTGCGACAAACCTAACAACACACAGCACAGGCTAACTCTGCCTTTTTTCCTTGTCAAACTAAATATATAAAAAAATCAGGAGGCATAATCTGCTCAATTTAGCGTGGGTAAGATTCGCCTTTTCGTTTTTTATTAAATTTTTAAAATCAGACGAAAGGACTGGAGAAAGATGAAGATTAAAAGAAGTTTTTTAAGCCTGCTGCTCTGCGCTTCCATGGTGTTATCCATTTGCCCGCAGATGGTATTGGCAGCAAATGCACCGGACACAGGACTGTGCGAACATGTACAGGAGATGATTAACGCTCTGCCTGTTCTTACGGACATGGAGAGAATGAATGACGATGACCTTCAGGCAGCCATAGAACAGTATTCAGCGGCATATGAAGCCTATAAGCTTCTTTCTGCTGAGCAGAAGGGGCAGATTACTGGCGCGGAGGTTCTGGATGAATTTGTGATGCTGATGAACGCCAGTGTGCCACTGACTGGCAATATCTCTTATCTTGACTATGACAACGGCAATTGGTCAACTTGCGAAGTAGCAGAATACACCGAAATCAATACCGATAATATGCCAACTACATGGACAGAGGGCTGGTACGTTGTGAATGGAAATGTTACCATTTCCGATGTGGTCACCGTATCTGGCGCTGTTTCTTTAATCCTGACGGACAGCAGTATCCTGACCTGTTCTCAGGGTATCGTTGTATCTGGTGATAACAGCCTTACCATCTATGGTCAAAACGGCGGTACTGGAACACTGAATGCCACTGGACGGGCTGGATATCCGGGCATAGGCGAGGGTGTAGACGAAGTCGGTACTATTGTTATTAATGGCGGTGTGATAAATGCCACCGGTAGTCCATATAAGTATAGTGGTGGATTGGGATCCGGTATTGGGGGAACGTCAAACATCTATTCTGCATTGACAACCGGAGGTACTGTTATTATCAATGGTGGAACAGTAACCGCAACTGGATCCTCCAAGTGGGATGGACTTTATAGAACTGTACAGGGGATTTATGCGGAATCTTTTACAACAGGAACCAATGGGAATGCTGTTATAAAAACCAACGGCATTTCGGATGTATCGCATAGAGAAAGCTGGAGCGGTATTATTTATGAAGGAAATGCCATAGGAGTTTATGGCAATCAGACGCTTTCGACAGACTTGACAGTGGAGAAAGGATATACGCTGGAGATTTCAAGCGGAGCAAAGCTGACTGTTCCGACCGGCATTACACTCACCAATAACGGAACGCTCCTTGTAGTCGGTACATTGGTTAGCGCAGGAACTCTTGAAAATAATGATACGCTGACCGTAGAAAGCACAGGTTCGGTAAACGGTACAGGAAAACTCATCAACACAAAAAATGTGGAAATAAGCGGCTCGGTTAGTTGCAGCTCTATTAATAGCAGCAGTCTGATAGAAATTAATGAGAACGGAAAGCTTATCTGCAACGGGGGCATGAATACTGGAATCATCTACAACAAAGGAGCCCTTATAAATAACGGCACCATTTCAGGCGAAGGTGGAGTTATCTTCTCTACATCGGACGTGAATGGCGCTGACAGTCAGTTAATAAAAGATTCTTATTATCTCAATGAGCAGGGTGAAATTGCATATATTTCAGGCGACTGCGCCCTCGTCCCTGCAACCGCAACTGCTTCTACATGGCAGAAAGTGGACGGGAAGACCACATGGTACATTGCCATTGGCAATGTCACGATTGATAACGGCGTCACTCTGAGTGATGATATTAATCTGTTGTTGATGGATGGGGCAACGTTGACGGTGAAAGGTAGAAATGAAAATGGTGGTATCAATGCAAATGGCCATATTTTAAATATTTATGCTCAATCTAATGGCTCTCAGATGGGAACGTTGGTTGCCTCTGGGGGGCATTACAATTGGATGGCAATCGGTGGAAGTGATTCTAATGTAAATATCTATGGCGGATTGATTGAAGCAGGTTTCATAGAAGACTCTTATTCTGGAATTGGAGCTGGCATTTATCGAAAAAGTGGAAAAATCACTATTTTGCGTGGTTTGATAAGGACAAAAAGTATTGGTAATGGTAATACGGTTGGAACTGATACGGGTGGACTGTATGCACCGGAAGGAAGCAATGCTATCGTGTACACCAATCAGACCGATGCCGGCAATGCGTCTTCCACCTTCCATGGCATCTTATTTTTGCAGAACGCAGGAACCGTCTACGGTAATCAGGAGCTGGCCATGGATCTCACGATAGAAGAAGGGGAAGTCCTGACCGTTCCGGCTGACACTACATGGATCATTCCGGAAGAGGTAACGCTGACAGTCAAAGGTGAGCTTATTGTTGAAGGAATCTTGGAAAATAACGGAACTGTTCAAAACAGCGGTACAATTACCAACAATGGAGAGGTTCGTATAAATGCCGGCAGCACTTATACTGGTACAGATCCTGCTAACAAGGGACTTTCTTACCAGATCTGCTGGGATATTGACGGTAACGGAGCGGCTGACGATACGACGTATGTATTGAGCGGAGAAACGCCAACCCACACCGACGGCAGCAAAGAGCCGACGGTAGATACTGTCTATACTTTTATTGGCTGGTCTCCGGCTATTACAGCAGCAAGCGAGCCGGCTGCCTATACAGCGCAGTTTTCTGACAGCACGAGAACCTATACGGTGACACTTCCAACAAGCCCTGTAGGCTATACTGTTTCGAGCGATAATGGGACAACGCTTAACTACAATTCGGTATTTACTTTTAAGGTCAATCTTGCGGAAGGATATTCGGCAACGGACAGCTTTGCGGTGAAAGCTAACGGCACAACCCTGACACAGAGCACGGATGGTACTTACAGCGTGACAATTCAGTCGGATACAGCAATCACAGTGGACGGCGTTGCGGATATCACTGCGCCTGATGGTGATATCAAGATTAAGGAAAACTCTGTCAAGAAATTTATCAATGCAGTTTCCTTTGGATTGTTCTTTAAAGAGAACGTGGATGTAACGATAAACGCAAGTGATGCGGGAAGCGGCGTAAAATCCATCGAGTATTTCCGCAGCGAAGTGATTCTTTCCGAAGATGAGGTTGCGGCAATCACTGGCTGGACGACTTATACGGAACCGATAGCTGAGATGGCGCGGGATACAGAAAAGTTTATTTACTATGTGAAGGTGACGGACAATGCGGACAATGTGACCTGCTTCGCCTCTGACGGAGCGACCTTTGACCTGACAGATCCGGTGATTTCCGGCGTCACAAATGGGGAAACCTATTACACAACACAAAAAGTAACAGTAACAGAAACAAATCTTGAGAGCGTAACGGTAAACGGAAAACAGCTTTCTTTGGACAAAAACGGCGCGCTTACCCTTGCGGGCAATACAGATACCAGTTATACGATTGTAGTTGCCGATAAGGTGGGCAATGAAACGACCGTTACCGTTACTATGAAAACGACCGGCTCATTGGTGGAAGCCCTTGGCGATATTACGCAGGACAATGCAACTTCTGCTGACCATGAAACCGTGCAGGAATATTTGAACGATCTGAAAGAAAGGCTGACTGACGAAAACCTGACGGGTGAGGAAAAAACAATCCTTGAGGAGCTTGCAAACGACGCGCAGGATATTCTTGACCGGCTGGACGAGGCGGAGCAGGCGGGCTCCACCGAATCTATCAAGCAGGTGCAGGACATTACGACAGACAATGTAACGCTGGAGGACAAGAGTACGCTGGAGCAGGCAAAAGAAGATATTCAGCAGGCGCTTGATGAGTTTGGCGGCAACTACACCGATGAAGAAAATGTGATGTTTGAAGAAACACTGAAGCGGATTGAGGAAGCCCTTGAAGTCATTGCAAGGGTGGAAAACGCTGAAGCCGCGATTGAAGCCCTGCCGGATACGGTAAGCCCGGACGACACTGAAGCGGAAAAACAAATAGGCGCAGCGAAAGAACAGTATGACGCTCTCAGCGAGTATGAAAAATCCCTGATTCCGGTAGAAACAGAGAAAAAGCTGGAAAGTCTGCTGGTTGACCTTGGCGCTTATCGCATCATCGAAGGTCACGGCAGTACATGGATACCGAACAGCGATGGAGGCCTTACCTTTACGACAAATGGCGCATTCAGCAAGTTCGCTGGTATTGAGGTGGATGGCAAAATTGTAGATGCGGCTAACTATACGGCGGCAAGCGGCAGCACGGTCATCACCCTGAAGGCGGAGTATCTGAATACCCTTACGGCAGGTGAGCACACCATCACGGTGCTGTACACCAATGGCGAAGCGACTGGCACCTTTACGATTGCCGAGGAAACGTCTGTCCCGGCTGGCAGCGACCAGACGGATAATAAAGACAACTCTGATACAGGGAAAACAGACATCCCTCAGACTGGCGACAATAGCAGCATCACTCTCTGGATAGCAACACTGCTTATATCGGGTGCAGTCCTGACCGGCACAGCCCTTTATAGACGAAAGAGAAAATACAACAGATAATCTATGACAACGATGCGCCCCGTGGGTTCATTCCATGGGGTGCAATCTTTATGTATATACCACAGGAAGCCTGTGGTATTGTTTTCGTTTCATGTCACGTGTTTTGCGTTTTGGCTTTTGGCTTCTTCCCTCCGCAGTAACTGTCTGAGCTGGTCACGGACACTTTCTCTTTCATACGGTGCAGTCCTTTCCTTATCGGCTGGGCTGCGGCTCATATTGTGTATAGACTTCGGGCGAGGTGATAATCAGTTCCCTTGCTTCGATACATTTGACTCATAAGAGCAAGACACCTTTAATTTCTTGCTTTTGAATTTAATCTAGCAGATGGGATCATAGTAAGCAATATTTCCTTCATGACTGATCAGTGAAGCACGTCATCATTGGAATCTCACCGGCCCGCTTGATCGGATGACTCAGTTAACGTCAAGTATCATTATATCCCAGCCTGTCATCGCGTACACATATTGATCGCTATTATTTACAAAATAATAAGTCACAGTGTACGGTATTCTTGCTATTTGCTTTTGGAAAGTTCCATAACCCGTATTCAGTTGTCAAAGAGCATACTCTTTACAAGGACAACTAAACATGGGATATCGAACCGCTTCAAATAGTTCGGAAAAGATATAAAAATAAAGCTAATTCGCTGAACGAATTAGCTTATATCGCATAGATGGAGCGGGTGATGGGAATCGAACCCACGTAGTCAGCTTGGAAGGCTGAAGTTCTACCATTGAACTACACCCGCAAAAAAATATGGTGCCGACTAGAGGACTTGAACCCCCAACCTACTGATTACAAGTCAGTTGCTCTACCAGTTGAGCTAAGTCGGCAAAAAAAATGGTGGAGGTTAACGGGCTCGAACCGCTGACCCTCTGCTTGTAAGGCAGACGCTCTCCCAACTGAGCTAAACCTCCATGTATATTTAACCTAGTTTCCTAGGTGCTTTATTATATTAATTCAAAATGAAAGACTTGTCAATCATAAATTTAAATTTTATAATTATGAACGGGTGGTAATTATGAAAATTTCACTTTTATCTTATGAGTTTGTAAACAATGATGTAAGACACAATATCAGGGTCATTATCAATGCTATCAAGGAAGCAAGTGATAAAAAAATAGATATGATCATTTTTGGGGAATCGTTCCTTCAGGGATTTGATTCACTGAGCTGGAATTATGATAAGGATCAGGATAAAGCCGTTTTCCTTTCATCTTATGAATTAAGGTGTATTCGAAGCATCGCAAGTCGTTTTCAGGTTGCATGTGCTTTTGGGTATTTTGAGAATTTTAAAGGGCGTATTTTTTCATCTTATTTAGTGGTCGATAAAAACGGGAATGTTCTTTCAAACTATCGCAGACGTTCGATCGGCTGGAAAGAGTATAAAATATGTGATGAATATTATGGTGAAGGAAATTGCTTTGATGTGTTTGAGCTGGAGGGAAAACGCTTTGTAAGTGCCTTGTGTGGAGATCTTTGGGATGATGACCTGCTTGATGAGATCAGTAAGCTTGATGTAGATGTCATATTGTGGCCAGTTTATGTCAATTTCAGTGAAGAGAAGTGGATACAGGAAAAAGAAGCTTATTTAAATCGGATCAAGCATTTAAAACCGTATGTGCTTTTAGTAAATTCTTATACACAGATCCCTTTGTCTATAGGAGGAAGTTTTGTTTATAAGGATGGAAAGATCTTATTGGAAGGAAAAAGAGGACAAAGCGATAATATTACATTAGAGCTGTAAGTATTGAGAAAATAAAAAAAAACGATAAATTTTTGGGAATTTTACCTCTTGAGTGGATATATAATAGTAGGAGGTAGAAAGTATGATCATTATGCCTGTGTTTTTGATCAGTGCTAATATTGCGGCATTGGTCGCTGCTGTTTATCGAATGATTCGCAGCAAGTGAGAGAAAGGAATTTTTTCCTTTCTCTTTTGTTTTACGTTAGTGAAAAATGGTGTATAATAAGAAGGATTAAAATCAAGGGTGGTCGTTTATGCATAAAAGATGTAGCGAAATAGCAAAAATGCTGGGTGTTGAATGGGACAACAGTTATGAAGATAGAATGGTGAGCGGTGTTTGCTTTGATTCACGTCAGGTAAAAGAAAATGATTTATTTATTCCTTTGATCGGCGAAAAAGTGAATGGACATCGCTTTGGCCAGCAGGTTGCCGATGCGGGAGCGAGCTGTATTTTATGGAATGAAAATGAAAAAGATGTGCCTCAGGGCATTTGTGTGTTAAAAGTGAAGAATACGGCTGTTGCTTTTAGAGAGCTGGCGCGAAATTATCGAGATCTCTGTGGCTTTAAGATCGTAGGCATTACGGGCAGCAACGGAAAGACGAGTACAAAAGATCTTGTCGCAGGGGTATTGAGTGCCAGGTATCGGGTCCAAAAGACAAGCGGTAACTATAATGCGGAAATAGGTATCAATTATACGATCTGCAACTTCGATGAAAATATTGATGTGGGCGTTGTGGAAATCGGGATGGAAAGAATGCATGAGATCGAGCAGTTGTGTGAGATCGTTCGTCCGGATATCGGAATCATTACGAATGTCGGAACCGCCCATCTTGAGAATTTAGGCAGTCAGGAAAATATTGCGAAGGCAAAATGTGAGCTGATCGACAGCTTAAGTAAAGACAGCGTCTTTATATATAATGGTGATGATCTTTATTTGATGAAGGAGATCAAAAATCATGACTTGCCAAAGACGGTCCTGTCGTATGGAGAAAAAACATATAATGATTGTATTTTGACTTCATTTAATCAAAATGAGAAGGGCATTACTTTTTCGACCAATCTGCTTAGCGGTATCAGTACGCCTCTTTTAGGAAAGCATCAGGCCTTTAACGCAATGGCGGCACTTTTGGTAGCCAAGCAGCTTGGGCTGGATGATGAAGAGATCCGCAGGGGATTTACTCTTGTTGAACCGACAAAATGGCGGACACAGCTGGAAATTTTAGGCCCATGCAAGGTTCTGAATGATGTTTATAAATCAAATCCACAAAGTGCATTAGCGGCCTTAGAAACCTTTCAGGATCTCACAAGCGATGAAAAGATCATCGTATTTGGGGATATGTTTGATTTAGGAAAAAACAGTGCACAGCTTCATTATGATCTGGGCAAAAAAGTTGCTCAATATGATTGTGATCTCTTGTTATGCATTGGTGAGATGTCAAAGGAAATTCAAAAAGGAGCCAGTGAAGCAGGAGTCAATGCCAGATGGGTGGCTTCCGGTGAGGAGCTTGTGGATATTTTAAAGCCTTATCTGAAAAAAGAATGTATGATTCTGATGAAGGGCAGTCGCGGCATGCATCTGGATCAGGTGCTGGATGAATTAAAAGGAGCATAGAGAAGAAATGGAAAAGATACGTTTAGGTGTAATATTCGGTGGTAAAAGCAGTGAATACAGTGTTTCATTGCATTCGGTCAGCAGTATGCTGAGAAGTGTTAATCCCGAAAAATATGAGATCAGATGCATTGGTATTTCTCCTTCGGGAAGCTGGTATTATCTTACCCAGCCGGATTATGATAAGATCGAGCATGACCGCTGGCTGGACGACACCTGTGTCGAAATGTGCTTAAGCATGGGTGAAAAAAGAGGAATCGTTCTTTTGGACGGCCGCAATACGTTTATCGATCTGGATGTGGTATTTCCGGTACTGCATGGGAAAAACGGTGAGGATGGTACGCTTCAGGGATATCTGGAATTGGCACAGATTCCTTATGTTGGCTGTCATGTCTTATCAAGCAGCTGTGTCATGGATAAGGAATTTACCCACATCTTATGTGAAAGTGCAAATATACCTTGTACGCCTTATAAGTGCATCTATAAAAATGAATATAAAAATGAAAAAGAAATATATGAGGATGCTGTTTCAAAGCTGGGTGATGTTTTATTCATCAAACCTTGCAATGCAGGAAGCAGTTATGGGATCAGCAAGGTACGCAGCTTTGAGGAATTTAAAGCCGGCATGGAGGAAGCTTTCCGTCATGACAGCAAGGTATTGATCGAAAAGAGCATTGATGGCTTTGAAATCGGTTGTGCGGTATTAGGAAATGATGAACTGGTTGTCGGTGAATGTGATGAAATCGAAACGCATAAGGATTTCTTTGATTTTGCCGCTAAATATGAGCTTGATCAGACAGAGATCCACTGTCCTGCAAGAATCAGTAAAAAACAGAGCGATATTGCCAAGGAACTGGCGAAAAAAGCCTATCGCGTCATGAATTGTGAGGGCTTTGCCCGTGTCGATATGTTTGTTTGCAAGAA
Organism: Traorella sp. mt218; assembly: GCF_055420025.1. Taxonomy (NCBI): domain Bacteria; kingdom Bacillati; phylum Bacillota; class Erysipelotrichia; order Erysipelotrichales; family Erysipelotrichaceae; genus Traorella; species Traorella sp. mt218. The sequence continues at coordinate 24,826 of NZ_JBVAYM010000018.1, read as the reverse complement.
TGGCGATATCGTCTTAAACGAATTAAATACGATTCCGGGACTGACTGCGACGAGCCGTTATCCAAGCATGATCTCTCATGCAGGGTATAGCTTCAGCGCCCTGATCGATCGTTTGATTCAGTTGGTATTGGAGAAAAGAGGATAAATCATGCTTCAGTCAAAAACAAGATCGTGGGTCACGATCGATCGCAATGCGCTCTTACATAATGTTGAAGAAATAAAAAAGCTTCTTCATAAGGAAAGTGAGATCATGGCCGTTGTAAAAGCAAATGCCTATGGACATGGTGACGGCGTCATCGCAAAGTTGTTGGAAAACAACGGTATTCATACGTTTGCTGTCAGCAGCGTCGATGAGGCACTGAATCTAAGAAGGGTCGGTGTCAGTGGTGATATTCTGATACTGGGTTATACACCACCCGTTCACTTTCATTATCTGATCGAAGAAAACCTGCTTCAGAATTTTCTGAGTCTTGATTATGCGAAAAAATTAAATGAATTTGCATCTGCCTATGGTGTGATGATCCGCGGCCATATCAAGGTAGATACCGGTATGGGCCGTCTGGGCATTCGCTATACGGATGATGAGGATGGTTATGAGGAGATTAAGGCTGTTTATCAATTGGATCATCTTGCAGTTGAAGGTATCTTTTCTCATTTCTCCGTGGCAGATGAATTGGATGATGAGAATTTGAAATATACGGCACATCAGATCGAATTGTTCGAAAAGGTTCTTGGACGCTTAAAAGAGGAAGGCATCAAGCCGGGCAAGACGCATATTCAAAACAGCTATGGAATCTTAAATTATCAGCTGCATTATGATTATGTGCGTCCGGGGCTATTGATATTGGGCGTGACCAGTGATGATGCGATAGAGATCCGCTCCAATCCTGATTTCATACCTGCACTCAGCTGGTATGCGAATGTAAGTTATGTGAAAACTGTTCAGCCAAATTCAAGCATTTCTTATGGCAGACATTACATCGCTAAAAGCGAACGCAAAATTGCGACCGTAAGCGTAGGATATGCCGATGGCGTGCCAAGAGAAGCCTCTAATTCCGGCATGGAAGTATTGGTACATGGAAAGCGATGTACGATCGTTGGCAATATCTGCATGGATCAGATGATGATTGATGTCAGCAATGTTGATGATGTCTGTGAAGGAGATGTGGTCACGCTGGTAGGCAGGGATGGTGATGAGCAGGTCAAAATTGATGAGTGGAGCCGCAAGGTACCTACGATCAATAATGATATGCTGTGCCGGATCAGTGCCCGAGTACCGAGATTTTATTCAAGATTAAAATAAGCAAAAGAGTCCGTGACGGACTCTTTTATTTGTTTATGCTGATAAATAAGGCAGCAAATTCTTCATGTGATTTGATGATCTTTTTAGCGGCAGCCTTGGCTTGTGCAAAATCATCACTGTCGCAGTCAAACTCTGCATTGATACCTCTTTTTACACCGGTATAGGTAAAGGTGATCCCATCCTGTGTCTGTTTGTCCAGTGCCTGGATCACATCATCAATTTTTGTCGTGCCTACTTTAATTTTCATGTTATCCTTCCTTTCTCGGCATCAGCCGTTTCAGCTAAATTAACAGATATCTCTTCAGATCATTCATATTCTGAATCTTATCAATATTTTCAAAAATCGTATTGCTTCTATATAAAGCCTCGGTAATTCCTTCATACAATTTTCTGAAATCCCTGGCAGCCTCATGATTGATCAGGATCAGAAAGATGAGATGGATCTTTTCATGATTCCAAATAACGCCTTCATGATTGACCATGATATACAGTTTGGTCGTATTGGCATTTTGAATATTGGAATGTGGAATCGCAAATTTCCCATAGAAAGAGGTACTGGAGCTTCTTTCTCTTTCAAGTACCTGCTCATAAAAGTTTTCATTGACATCGCCATGCCCATAGGCATGATCGACCAGATAACGAATGGCCTGATACTTATCCATCTTTTCATTTACTGAAAAGAAGCAGTTATCAGAAATATAACGATCAAACATGTGTGAAAATTTCTCACGTGATCTTTTCTCTAAATAATCATGGATACCTTCCGAGATCTTCTGCATATCCGCATCCGTACAAAAAGGTGAGATATAACAGATCTTGGAATGCTTTTCTGTAAACTGTACGGTAGAAATCACAAAATAATCTTTAAAATTACGATACGGGACATCGCTGATACGGTGATAAAAGCCCATGATCTGTACTTTTTCCTTCAACATGGTCGTCAGCTTTTGCGCAATCGTCGAGCCTATGTTACGATAATTTTCCGCAATGATCACGATCGGTGCGATCGCAGCATCCGAAACAGCCTGTTCGATAGCATAACCGATATGAATGGCTATCAGATTGATCTCACTTGCGGGAATCTGAATATTAAAGATATTAGAGATCTTTGATGCGATACTGACAGCTATTTCATAGATATAAGGACTTGTATGCTTAAGGGAAACATTGGTCGGTGTAAAATTCTGGGAATAGGAACAGCGACGTATCAGCTCGTTGACATGGATACAGAAAACATTCAAAAAGCTTTCATAATCGATCGAAGTCAGATAATAATAATCAAATACTTCTTTAAGAAGCTTCCTTATCTTATTGACAAAGCTGTCTGACAGAAAATGAGCCGCCGGCGTTTCATAACGATTTCCCTTTGGCTGTATAAAGCCATATAAGCACATATCCAATTCCTGAATGACATGGGTCGGATTGATGAATTGGATCATATAAGAAGAAGCCATCATATCAATGATCGCATGGGCAATTCTGATTTCCGGAAATCTTTCCAATTCTCGATTTCTTTTTGAAGGTGTGTCAGGCATTTCTTTGATAAAAGGGTTGCGGCTTAAGATTACTAAAATATTGATAAGAAAATTCAATTCATAATATTTCGGTACATAATAATTTTCTTTTTCAACGATTTCAATTACTTTCTCCGTTACTTCTTCTACTTCGATATTTGGAAAATAAGAAGAAAAATTATTCATATCATCAAAAAATGATTCTGTTTCCTGATGGATCATCTTAGCCAGCAGCATTCTTTTGTTTGCTTCTTTACCTTCAATCATATAACAATTATGTTGACGAACGATCTGTAAGGAATAGTCTTTGAGGGTTTCGTTGATATCACTGATATATTTCTGTAAAGAGCTTTCCGAGATATAGAATCTTTCAATGAGCTTATCCTGTCTGATCTTTGTTCTGGAGGTCAAGAGATATTTTAAAATTTCATTATTGTTTTCTTTGATATTCTGATAGCCCATTAAAAGATCTTCAGCTTCATTTTGCTTTTCTTTATTGATGAAATAGCCGCGGTTGTCAGACAAGATCAGCTGAGCGCTGGCATTGATGCTTTTTATATCATTGATCAGTGTTCTGCGGGTAATGGATAATGAGCTGAGCAGGATATTCGAGGTAATATGGGTATTGGCCTGTAAGATTGCAGATAATATCTTATATTGTCGATGTGTCAGCTCTGTCATCAAAATCACCCCACTATATATATTAAACTCTTTTATTAAAAATTAATTATAAAAATTTCACAGTGGTGTGAAATATGTGATGTGAGTCCCCCTTCTCTTTTTTATAAAATAATAGGTATGTAAAAGAAAGGAGGTTTTTTATGAGTGAAAGAAAATTTTTATGGGGATCGGCAACAGCCAGCTACCAATGTGAAGGGGCATGGAATGTCGATGATAAGGCAGAATCCATGTGGGATCGGTATCTTCATGAAAATGATCTGGAAAATGGTGATGTTGCCTCAGATCATTATCATCACTATAAAGAAGATATTCGCATGATGGCTGAGGGTGGTCAAAATGCCTATCGCTTTTCAATCTCATGGCCAAGAGTCATCAAGAATAAAGAGGGCGATGTAAATCCAAAAGGAATTGCATTTTACAGCGATCTGATCGATGAATGTTTAAAAAATGGCATTGAGCCTTATGTTACCTGTTATCACTGGGACTTGCCGCAGTATTGGCAGGATGAAGGCGGATGGCTGAATAAGGATGTTGCCTATGCTTTTAAGCATTACTGTGAGGTTCTTTTTAAGGCCTTTCGTGGCCGAGTGAAATATTGGTCAACCTTTAATGAACCAAAATGGTTTATCTTCAGCGGTTATATGTCGGGGAATTATCCGCCATGTCATGTAAATCAGGTTCAAGAGGTCATCGAATGCTGTTACAACGTGATGCTTGCCAATTCCTTGGCTATTCAGGCATTTAAAGAAATGAAGATCGAAGGAGAGATCGGTATGGTCGCTTCTTATCAGACGATCTATGCCGATCAGGATGATGAAGCCAGCCGGCAGGCTATCCGCAATGCGGATAACTACTGCAACAACTGGCAGGTGGAAACCGCATGCATAGGAGCTTTTCCAAGTGATATGGTCGAAAAGCTGAAGAATCAGGGATATGATCTGTCTTTTGCGAAAAAAGAGGAACTGAAGATCATTCATGATCATACGGTTGATTTTATCGGATTGAATTATTATTCACCGCAGTATGTCATGCCATATCAGGGTGGTGAAACGATCGTCAAGGTGAATAACCAGGGTAAAAATTATAAAGGAAATCTGCATACTGTCGTAAAAGACTGGTTTGAGATCGATGATGAACTGATGAAACGATTGCCGCATAATCCATGGGGCATGGTCATTTATCCACAGGGATTGTATGATGCGATCAAAAGATGTTCCAAATACCATGTACCGATGTATATCACGGAAAATGGTTTAGGTATGTATGAGGATATTCATCAGGAAGGTATTCATGATCGTGAGCGTATTGATTATATCAAAGAGCATGTACGCTGCCTGTTGAAGGCAAAAGAAGACGGATATGATGTCAATGGTTATTTTGTCTGGTCGCCTTTTGATTTATATTCATGGAAAAACGGCTGTGAAAAGCGTTATGGACTGGTAGCGGTAGATTTTGAAAATAATTGTCAGCGAATACCAAAGGATTCTTATTACTGGTATCGTGATGAGATCAAAAAGAATTGGGAGGATTTAAAAAAATGATCAACGTAATATTAGTGTGCAATGCAGGCATGTCAACGTCTTTGCTGAAAGCACGCATGAATGAGCTCGATGAAGGAAAATATTGTGTCGAGGCTTACAGCGAACAGGAGTATGCAAAGCATGCCGATCATGCGGATGTGATTTTAGTGGGGCCGCAGGTTCGCTATCTGATCGACAATATCAAGGCTAAGACAGGAAATAAGATTCCTGTGGAAAGCATAGATCCATTGGCATATGGAAGGATGAATGCCGCCAAGATCCTTCAGCAGGTGGATTCCATCGTAGGTAAAAAGTAAAGGAGAAGAGTATGGAAAAATTTATTAACTGGCTTGAAAAGACGATGCTGCCGGTTGCAAACAAGATTGCCAAGCAGCGCCATTTAATGGCTATCAGGGATACGTTTATGACGATCTTACCGCCTATTTTCTTTGGAGGTATCATCGCTGTCATCAATTCAGCACCGGCGGTTGAAGGGACAACCAATGGCTTTATGATCGCATGGGCGAATTTTGCCAGTGAGAATGCGGTAATCTTGAGCTGGCTGAATACGGTGACATTGGGGTTCTTATCTTTCTATGTGTGCATCGGTATCACTTATTATCTGTGCAAGCATTATGAAATTACACCATTTATGCCAATCGTCATTGCCATTGCCGGTTTTATGATGCTGACAGCTGAACCGGTTGAATTATCTTTTGGAAATGTATTGGGACAATTGACTTATTTTGACGGCAAGGGCATGCTGGTTGCGATCTTTGTATCTATTGCAACCGTAGAAGCTTATCGCTTCTTGACAGAACATCATGTCGGTGAGATCAAGATGCCGGACAGCGTGCCTCCTGCACTGACCACTTCTTTTGGATCACTTGTTACTTGTATCATTATCTTGGCTGTGGATTCATTGCTCTTTATCGTTTGTTACAAGACACAGGGCGTTGGCTTTGCACATACGATCATCAATGTTCTTTCACCGGCTATTGAAGCTACAGATAACATCGGTACCGCGATCCTTGTCGCAATCTTATTGAATCTTGGATGGTTCTTCGGTATCCATGATGCGATCTGGAACGGTTTCTTATCACCGATCGAATATGGTACTTTGTCGATGAATGCGGCTGCTAAGGCTGCCGGAACAGCATTGCCTGCTGTATTTACCGTATCTTTCTGGTGCTACTTTGGTATCATTGGCGGACTTGGCAACTGCCTGGCATTAGGTATCCTTTGTCTGTTATCCAAGAGAAAAGATATCAAAACGGTAGGTAAACTGGGAATCGTACCGGCATTCTTCGGTATTTCTGAACCGATTACCTTTGGTTTACCGATCATGTTGAATCCGATCTTATTCGTACCATGCATTCTGACAAGTGTTGTCAATGTAACGGTCAGCTATCTTTTGATGTCAAGCAATATCATCGGACGTACTTATGCAATGCTTTCTTATAATATGCCGTCGATCTTTGGATCTTATTTTGCTACCGGAGATTTCAAGGCTGTTATTTTGATCATCGTGCTGATTCTTATTGATATGCTGATCTATTATCCATTCTTCAAGGCCCATGAAAAAGCGACGGAGGATATAGCTGAAGAATAAACCGTAAATCGGGGGCCTTATCTTATATGTGATAAGGCTTCGAATAGGAGGAAAATTATGGAAGATGAAAAACAGGTCGAATCGTTTACGTTGATCTTGCATTCGGGAAATGCGAAATCAAGCGCCATGGAAGCGATCCGTGCTGCGAATCAGGGAAATTATGAATTAGCTGAAAACAAGCTTCAGGAAGCAAATGAGGAGCTTACGATTGCCCATCAGATGCAGACCGATCTATTAACAAAGATGTCCCGTGGTGAAGAAGTCAAGGTCGATATTCTTATGGTACATGCACAGGATCATCTGAGCTCAGCGATCCTGATCAATGATTTAGCGAAACAGCTGATTGCCATGGAAAAAGAAATTCAGGAATTAAAGGCTGTGATTCATGAGCAAAGAAAAGCTTAAGAAATATGTCATTTTTGTACTGGGATCTTTCATCATGGGCATTGGCATCGGTCTTTGTAATTATGCCGATCTCGGTGTTGATCCGATGTCCGTGCTGGTTTTAGGATTGTATCAGCGGCTGCATGTCAGCTTTGGAACGATGAATTTATTGATTTCACTGGTACAGCTGGTGATTGCCTGTCTTTTAGATAAGAAGAATGTAACGATGGCGACTCTTTTGGCAATGATCTTTGTATCGGTAGGCATTGATACTTTTGGACTTTTGCACCTTTCGGATAACCTGTCAGTTTTTCTGCTTGATTATCTTTGGTTATTGGGCGGCATCTGTATTTACTGCTTTGGCATTGCCTTAAGCCAGCTGCCGCATTGCGGCTATACTTCTTATGATGGAGTGATCTTTGGACTGAAAAGATATACAGGCTTTTCTTATCATACCATTCGATGGGGCGTTGATCTTTTATTTCTGATATCCGGTATTCTTTTGAAAGGAACAGCGGGTATCGGATCTTTACTGATCCTTTTGCTTGCCGGACGACTGGTAGAGATATTTCATGAATGGTTAGAAAAAAATGTAGGAGGAAATCTATGGCTTTAAGAAAAGATTTTATGTGGGGTTCAGCAACCGCTTCTTATCAGTGTGAAGGTGCATGGAATGTGGATGATAAGGCTGAATCCATGTGGGATCGCTATCTCCATGAGGGACATTATGAAAATGGTGATGTTGCATCGGATCATTATCATCGCTATGAAGAAGATATCCGTATGATGGCTGAGGGTGGTCAGAATACTTATCGTCTATCACTTTCATGGCCGCGGATCATTAAAAACAGAGAAGGTGACATCAATCCGAAAGGCATTGCTTTTTATAGAAATCTTTTACAGTGCTGCAAGGATCATCATATCATACCGTTTGTCACCTTGTATCACTGGGACTTACCACAATATTGGGAAGATCTCGGTGGCTGGCTCAATGAAGATACCTGCTATGCTTATGAACATTATGCAAAGGTATGCTTTGAGAATTTCAGCGATCTGGTTGATCATTGGGTTACCTTTAATGAACCAAAGTGGTGTACCGCTTCCGGTTATCTGGTCGGCAATTATCCGCCGGGTCATCATGATGTGCAAGAGATGATCACGGCTGCCTATCATATCATGTATGCAAGTGCACTGGGTGTAAAAGAATTTAAAGAGGGTCATTATCCGGGACAGATCGGTATCGTCCATTCGTTTTCACCAGTCAATGGTATCGATGATACGTTAAAGACACGCATTGCCATGCGCTTTGCGGATAATTATTCCAATAACTGGGTCTTGGATACGGCTGCCAAGGGAGAAATTCCATTTGATCTTTTATGCGTATTGTCACAAAAATATGATCTCTCTTTTATCAAAGATGAGCATTTACCGATCATCAAGGAAAATACCGTACAGTTTTTAGGTTTGAATTATTATTCACATACCCTTGTAAAACCTTATACGGATGGTGAAACGACATTTACGGTCAATAATTCCGGTAAAAACAGCAAGGTAAAAAATACGGTAAATATCAAAGGCTGGTTTGAACAGATCACAGATAATCCTGATGCCATTTATACGGAATGGGGAACGGAAATTTATCCGCAAGGATTAGAAAAAGGTCTGATCGAAGCCTATGGTAAATATCATTTGCCAATCTTCATCACCGAAAACGGTGTCGGTGTCCGAGAGGATGTCAGTGTTGAGCGTGTTCATGATGATTATCGTATTTCTTTTATGAATGATCATATCAATGCGATCATGAATGCAGTTGATAAAGGCGTAGATGTTCGCGGTTATTATGCATGGAGCAGCTTTGATCTGTATTCATGGAAAAATGGCTGTGAGAAGCGTTATGGATTAGTGGCCGTTGATTTTGAACATGATCTGGCACGTAAGCCTAAAGACAGCTATTACTGGTATAAAGAGATCATTGAAAGCAATGGTGAAAAAATCAAACGCAAGCAATGGTTTAAATAAGAAAGGTGCAGATATTCTGCACTTTTTATTTAGAAAGAATAGTATCGGCTTTTAAAAATTGGTTATTTCTATGGTTGTCTGTTTATGGATTTATTCATATATTCGTATTGTATTTAATCTTTCTTGACAAACTAATGATATTAGTTTTATCATAAAACTAATGATACGAGTTAGGAGTGATAATATGCCAAGACAAGGATTGAGTAAAGAAAGCGTTGTTCAGGCAGCTGTTGATTTAATTGAAGAAAAAGGTGTTTCTCAGTTTTCAATGGGAAAGCTTGCTCAACGGTTAAAGATCAAACCTGCTTCTCTTTATAATCATGTGGAAAGCATAGATAAGCTGATGAAACTTGTGGGAGAAGAGGCTATTTATCAGCTGGTACGGTTGGAAAATCAGGCGATTGCCGGGAAAAAGAAAAATGAGGCTCTTTTTGCCTTAGCTGAAGCATATCGCAGTTTTTCGAGAAATCATTATCAGCTTTATCAGGTAATAATGGCTTTTCCAAAAGAAAATGACCTGGTTTTGAAACAGGAAGCCGGGGAGATCATTTCACCTTTTTTAAAAGTTCTTGCTGATTATGGGCTGACAGAAAATCAGCAATTTCACTGGCAGCGGGTACTTCGGGCGATGATGAGCGGATTTGCTTTTCATGAACAGGCGGGTGGTTTTTCTTACTTTCCGGCGGACCAAGACGAAAGCTTTTATATTGCCATGCAATGTATCGCAAATGGTCTGTGTCAAACAGGTGGTGAGAAACGATGAAAACAAAGGAAGAAATTCTGTTTCAAGAAACTCCTGTAGGACGTGCACTGCTTTCTTTGGTCGTTCCTACGGTCATCAGCCAGATCATTACTGTCATTTATAACATGGCGGACACATTTTTTATTGGTCAGATCGGAGACCCTAATCAGGTGGCGGCAGTTTCATTGTGTATGCCTATGTTTGTCTTTCTTACAGGATTGGCAAATCTGTTTGGTATAGGTGGCTCAAGTTTAATTGCTCGCAGTCTGGGAACAAATGACCACGATAAAACAAAGCGGGCGGCCGCATTCAGTATTTGGACAGCTGTCGTAGTATCTTTGCTTTATGGTATCGGGTTATTGATGATGCGCTCTGTCATACTCCCTGTTGTGGGAGCAAATGCGGAAACTTATGACTTTTGTTGCCAATACATCTTTTGGACGATTACCATAGGTGCTGTTCCGACAGTGTTGAATCAATTGCTGGCGCATCTGGTGCGTGCAGAAGGGCATTCTGCTCAGGCAAGTTTTGGTGTAGCTCTGGGTGGTGGTTTGAATATTATCTTGGATCCAGTTTTTATTTTTCCATTGGGATTGGAAATTGCCGGAGCTGCTATTGCTACGATGGTATCTAATTTAATTGCGACATTTTACTTTATTTTTCTTCTTTCTCGTAAAGAAAATACAACTGATATTTCTTTCTATCCAAAATTCTATACATGGAAAGAGAACATACCTAAAGAGGTCTTGCTCGTTGGAATTCCCAGCTGTCTGATGACATTGATGGGAGTTTTGTCCAATATTACGATTAATCGGCTGATGTCCGGTTATTCAAATGCTGCAGTAGCAGGTATTGGTGTCGCAAAAAAAGTAGATATGCTTTCTTTTGCCATTGCGACCGGTATGTCCCAAGGGGCACTGCCTTTAATTGGATATAATTATGCTGCTAAAAATTATAAGCGTATGAAAGCTGCTCTTAAAGTAGATTTTCTCATTAGTTTTATTGTAGCTTTGATTGGATCAATTTTTCTTTTCACCTGTGCGAGCCCTATCGTAAAAGCATTTATCAACGACGAAGAAACAGTGTATTATGGTCAAATGTTTCAGCGAATCATCTGTATCACGGGTCCTTGTATTTCGGTGACGATGCTGACAATCACCTCATTTCAATCTGTTGGGAAAAAGATAGAACCGATGATTTTGTCTTTGCTTCGCAAAGGTGGATTGGACATTCCATTTATGTTTCTTTTGAATAATTTGAAGGGGGTGAATGGTATCGTGTGGGCAACACCGATTGCAGATTTAGGGGCCATGGTAGTAGCTGTCGTCTTATTTGTTCCATTTTGGCAGAGATTATCGGATCAGAAATCGAATAGAAATATCGTATAGCGTTCATTATGAGTGGTAGAAAAAAGCTTTTGTTTTGGTACTGGAGCTTTATATTTATGTTATCATCTTCTTTTTAAGATCATATTATCATGTGCTTCAATATGTAACATGTTTTGTATTTGAATGATTTTATCATTTAAAAGATCGTGATAGCTTCCTGCCGGGATTTTTACTTCTGATGGATGATCGGCACAGTTGAGGGCGATGAAGCAGTCATTTCTTTGAAAGACGAACTGTTCATTGGTCAGATAGATTTGCTTGTAGTGAAGATCATGAAAGCTTTCTTCGTTTTGTTTGATCTCTCCTAATTTCTGAATGTGAAAGAGCAGATCATTTTGTTTGATATCACTAAGACAAACCTCTGGCCGCAAAGCCTCATCACTGGTTTTCGAACGCTTACCGGTGATGCCCCACTCACTGCCGTAATAAAGGCTGGGGATGCCGCACATCGTATAAAGCAGGGTCATGACGTTTTTCAGATCACGCGGATCATGAAGGACTGAGGCAATGCGATCGACATCGTGATTATCGACAAAGTTGTAGAGATAGAGATTTTTATAGATGCCATAGTCACCGTGCTGGCGATTATAAGCATAGGCAATTTCAAAATAATTTTTGGTGTTATGGGAAGAATAGATGCCTTTGTAGCATTCATAATTTGTCACTGAGTCAAGCATTTCCGCATTGGCCCATTGATTATAATCACCATGGATCACTTCGCCCATCAGCCAGAAATCTTTTTTCTTTGCGTGGGTGAAACTTTTTAATTGTTTAAAAAAATGTGGCGGAATACAGTTGGCTGCATCAAGGCGCAAACCGTCGATATCGAATTCATCGATCCACATATTAACGGCCTGAAGCAAGTGATCACAGACATTTTGATTATATAAATTCAGTTTGACAAGCTCATAGTGACCTTCCCAGCTGTCATAGCTGAAAGGATCGTGGTATGGGGTGGTACCGTCAAAACGCAAATTTGAAAACCAATCCTTATAAGGTGACTCCCATTTTTTCTCACAGACATCCTCAAAAGCCCAGAAGTTTCGTCCTACATGGTTAAAAACACCGTCAAGGACAATTTTGATCTGATTTTCATGCAGCTTTTGACAAAGCTGTTTAAAATCTTCATTGCTTCCCAGACGGGGATCGATCTGATTATAGTCGATCGTATCATAGCCATGGCTTGAGGAAGCAAAAAGAGGTCCGATATATAAGGCGTTGACATGGAGGGAGTGCAGATGATCGATCCATGCTTCAAGATGACGGATGCGGTGAACGGTTTGATAGGTCTGATGCTTTTCACAGCCGAAAAAGCCAAGGGGATAGATATGGTAAAAGATAGCGTTTTGTGTCCAATGATTCATAGAAATACCTCCGTTTTCATTATACCATATGTTTTCATTGGAAAGTTTTTATATCGCAATGTTTTTATGTTCGCTTTTGTGGTAAAATAAATGAAAGCGAGGAGTTTTTTATGTCAAAAATATTATTGGTAGATGGAAATGCAATGCTTTTTAGAGCGTATTATGCAAGCAAATATGTAAGAAGGATGACAACATCCAATGGAATCCCGACCAATGCGGTCTATGGTTTTATCAGCATGTTTAAAAAGGCGGTCGAGCTTTTACAGCCGCAGTATGTCTGTGTGGCTTGGGATGCAGGAAAACCGACCTTCCGTCATCAGGCCTATGATGCCTATAAGGGAACAAGAAAGGAATTGGATGAGGATCTGATCGTACAGATGCCGATCATCCGCGAATATCTGGATTGTGCGCATATCTTTCGTTATGAGCAGGAAGGCATTGAGGCTGATGATATCATCGGTACGCTTTCAAAGATGTATTCTGATCATGAAACCGTTATTTTATCGAGTGATCGGGATCTTTTACAGCTGATCGATGATTCGACCTCTGTCTTATTGATGAAAAAAGGAATCAGTGAGATGCATCTGGTCGATGAAAAGGAGTGTCTGGAAAGCTTTGGGGTGACGCCTTCACAGATCATTGATCTGAAGGGTCTGATGGGGGATGCAAGCGATAATATACCGGGAGTCAAAGGTGTTGGAGAAAAGACGGCCCTGCAGCTTTTGAAAAATTATGGAAGCGTAGAGGGCGTTTATGAGCATATTGATGAGATCAAGGGAAAGCTAAAGGAAAAGCTGACTGAAAACAAGGAAACTGCTGAGTTGTCCTTATATCTGGCAACGATCGTCCGTGATGCACAGCTGGATATGGCATTAGAGGATTGTCTGTTTCAGATCGATGATGCCGGACAGAATGAATTTTTGCGTAAGTATGAGATGAAATCGTTGCTTGTGGAAGTGAAGAAGGATGAGGAGGTTCATGAAAAAAATGAACGTCGTTTTGAGGTGGTCGATTCTTTTTCGATTCTGAAGGATGGTGTAAGTCTTGCTTTGGATGTCGACCAGCAGGAATATGATCATGCCAATATTTATGGTATTGCCTTTTCTGATGGCCATATCGTGGAATATATGCCATGGGATCAGTTTTTGAAGGATGAGGATGCCAAAGCTTTTCTTGCGGGAAACGCTTCTAAATATGTTTATGATGTGAAAAGGCTCTATCATCTTTTTGATCGTGAAGGTGTCCGTGTCCAAATTGATTTTGACTGTATGATCGCTGCGTTTTTGATCGATAATAATATTAATTCTTATGAGGCTTTTATTGAGAAATACCAGTTTGATACGGAAAATCCTGATGAGATCTATGGTAAAGGCAGCAAGATAAAATTGGCGGATGAAACGAGCCGTCATGAATATATGTGCTCTTTTTGCGGACATCTTTATGAAACAGGTGCTCAGCTGAAAGAGGATCTGGTGAAGAATGGCTGTGAAAGCTTGTTTAAGGATATTGAGATGCCATTGTCCTATGTCTTATTTGAAATGGAGAAGAACGGGGTTTGTGTCAATCAGGGCATCCTTGATGAGATCGCTAAGAAAAATCTTGTTAAGATCGATGAATGTACGAAGCATATTTATGAGTTGGCAGGACATGAATTTAATGTCAATTCGCCGAAGCAGTTAGCGGTCGTCTTGTATGATGAACTGGGTTTGAAGGCCGGAAAGAAGCGTAGTACGGCGGTCGATGTGTTAGAAAAGCTGCGCTTCCAGCATCCGATCATTGATGAGATCCTGAAGCAGCGTAAATATCAGAAGCTGTATTCAACCTATGCGGTAGGACTTGTCAAACATATTCAAAGCGATGGCAAGATCCATACGACCTTCCATCAGTGTCTGACGACGACCGGACGACTTTCAAGCAGTGATCCGAATTTACAGAATATCAGCGTACGTGATGAGGATGGCAAGGAAATCCGTAAGGCCTTTGTTGCCAGTGAGGGTTGTGTATTGGTGAGTGCTGATTATTCACAGATCGAATTGCGAATGCTGGCCCATATGGCCCATGTGGATAAAATGATCGATGCGTTTAAGCATAATGCGGATATCCATACGGAAACGGCGATGCATATTTTTCATGTGAAGAAGGAAGAAGTGACGTCGCTGATGCGCCGTCAGGCGAAGGCGGTCAACTTTGGGATCGTTTATGGAATGAGTGCCTTTGGGTTAAGTGAGCAGTTGAATATCTCACCGAAAGAAGCAAAGGATTTTATCGATCGTTATTTTGAAACATATCCGAATATTCAGAAATTTATGAATCAGTGTGTTGAGGAATGTGAACAAAAGGGTTATGTGACGACCTTGTTTAATCGTAAGCGTTATATTCCTGAAATCCATGATAAGAATTATATGGTACGTGAGTTTGGCAAGCGTGCGGCGATGAATGCCCCGATTCAGGGCAGCAGTGCTGATTTGATCAAGGTAGCCATGAATAATATTCATCAGAAAATGGAAGAAAAGGGATGTAAATCGAAGATGATCCTGCAGATTCATGATGAACTGATCTTTGATGTGCCACAGGATGAGGTTGAACTCATGAAGAAGCTTGTAAGTTATGAGATGGAACATGCCATGGAGCTGTCTGTTCCTTTAAAGGCCGAGGCAAGTGTTTCTCATAACTGGTATGAGGCAAAGTAATGCCTGAATTACCGGAAGTTGAAACGGTCCGCGCTACCTTAGAGGCACAGCTGCAAAGCAGGGTCATTGAGGATGTGAATGTTTTGTGGCGGAAGATCGTGGATCAGGAATTGGATGAATTTAAACGTATCTGTCATCAAAGGATCATTAAATATGATCGATACGGAAAATATTTACTTTTTAGATGTGAGGATGTCACTTTGATTGTGCATCTCCGCATGGAAGGAAAATTTTATATCTTAGAGGATGAAAAGCCTTATGATAAGCATGTGCATGTAATCTTTAAGCTGGATAACGGAAAGTATCTGCAGTATCACGATACTCGTAAATTTGGCCGCATGAAGGTCATTGACAATGATCAGGTGGAATATTACCTGCAATCAAAGAATTTGGGAAAAGATGCGATTGATGAAAGCGTCGATCCGCTTGATTTATATAAGAAGTGGCATATGAAAAAGATTCATTTGAAAAAGATGCTGCTGGATCAGAGTTTTTTAGCGGGCATCGGTAATATCTATGCCGATGAGATCTGTTTTTCATGCGGACTGGATCCGGTGAGCCGAGTCTATGATCTTTCCAAGAAAGATTTTGAAAATATCGTCTTTCATACGCAAAGGATCTTAAAGGGAGCGATTGCCAGTGGTGGTACGACGATCCGTTCTTATACGAGCTCTTTGGGGGTGAATGGCCTTTTTCAGCTGAAATTAAAGGTACATGCACAGAAAACCTGTCAGGTTTGTCACGGACCTGTCGAAAAATTTATATGTGATGGAAGGGGAACCTATCGATGTGTAAGATGTCAGAAGAAAAAAAGAAGGCGTGGATAGCGATCAGTGGTACGATGGCCAGCGGAAAGTCCAGCGTGCTTGCTTATTTGAAAGAGAAGGGCTATGCTGTTTATGATTGTGATGCGATCAATGCCTCTTTACAAAGAAAGGGTGAAGAGGGCTATGAGCGCATGGTCGAAGCGTTTGGTCATGAAATATTAAATAAAGACATGGAGCTTGATCGAAAGAAAGTGGCAAGTCTTGTATTTTCAAATGAGCATGAGCGAAAAAAGCTGGAGGGCATCATGCATCCTTTGATCTTGCGACGTTTAAAACAAATCAGGGAAACTTTAAATGAAACTGCATTCGTGGAGGTTCCTTTATTATATGAATTGGGATGGGAAAAGTATTTTGATTGTGACTGGCTGATCGTTGCGGATGAGAAAAAGCTGATAGAGAGATGTCAAAGATATCGCCAGATGGATGAAAAGACAACGCTTGCACGTATCCAGGCTCAGATGAGCGTTGAGGATAAGAAGAAAAGAGCCCGAGTGATCATTGAGAATAATGACGATCTCAAGAGCTTATATCAAAAGGTTGATGACCTTCTGGAAAGGAGCAGCCATGAGTGAGATCAAGTATCAGATCGAACAGATCAAATCGATCGATTCGGAAGAACTGGCAAGCTTTGCGATTCTTTATGCGCCTTTGATGAAGCCTCTTTCTTATCAGTTTTATCTGTTGATGAGCGCAATCTTAGAGAGCCATGGCAGGATCAAAAATGCACGTTTTTTCTGTGAAACGCTGCATTGTACACCTTTGGAGCTGACGCAGGCCAGGGAAGAGCTGGAACGCTTCATGCTTATAAGAACGTATCAAAGTGCGGATGAGAAAAGTCTGATCATCCAGCTGCGGCCGATCAAACGAGGCTTTAAGTTTTTGAATCATGAGGTCTTAGGACGGTATTATCTGATGAAGATGGGGTCAAAGGCCTATCAGTTTGCGCTTTTATGTTTTAAGGATCCTACGCTTTCACTGGAAGGTTATGAAGATATCAGCAAGCCGTTTCAGGCTTCGGATATGAGTGATTATTCGATGAAGGAGGAAAACGAGTTTCAGGTTTACCGGATTCAGCGGCAGGATAAAAAGGGTGGATTTGATATGGCTCGTTTCTTAAAGAAATGCAGCCGGCTCATTTTTCCCAACGATCAGCGAAATAAGGAAAATTTAAGTGTGATCGAGGAGATGGGAAGCTATTATCATGTAGCGATCGATGATATGATTACCTTTGTCGGTCAGGCAACGCCCAGTAAGACGATGCAGTTTAATCCTTTGCGATTTAAAGAACTGGTACGTAAGAAATATTTACCGCTGCAAAAGGAAAATGAAAATGAATATGATATCAATCCCGTACGTTTCCTTCAGAAAAAGCAAAATGGTGTCATGCCAAGCAATGCGGATGCACGGTTGCTTGAAAATCTGAGTCAGCAGTTTAAACTAAAGGATGAGGTCATCAATATCATGATCGAGCATATCTTAAACCAAAATGACAATCGTCTGGATAAGAACTATGTAGAAAAGATTGCCGGTACATGGGTCAGAAATGAGATTGATTCAGCTGAAAAGGCCTTTGAGGCCTGCCGTCCTAAAGAAAGGAAAACAATCACTAAAAAGAAAGCTGAACGAAAGCTGCCGCAGTGGTATATGCAGGAAGAAGAGGATTATGAGGCAGCCAGTGAGGAAGAAATTGCGGAATTTAAGAAGATGCTGGAGGAATTGGAGAAGTAATGGAAGAGGTCAAGTGGAATATTCAATTGAATGAACAGCAGGAAAAGACACGACAGGAAAATATTGCTTATTGTCTGCATGATGAAGATGTCTTACATTTTCTCAAAGAAAATGATTTGGATGAGAGCTTTATCAGGGAGCATTCCGCCAAGCTGAAGCAATGGGCAGAGAATAAGAAGGTCTGTGCAGGCTGCCAGGGTCTTGAAGAGTGCCGTTTCGATCATGGGAAAACGTTTGAGATCGTTATGGATGATGGCTTTTTAACGCAGGTTTACAGCAAGTGCCGGTATTTGAAGAAAGAGGAAGAAAAAAGTCAGTATCTGAAGAATTACCGTCTTTTCCATGGAAATAATGAGATGAAGCTCAGAGAGTTTTCGATGCTTGATATCAAGCGCAGCGATTCAAAGGAGCTTTTGGAGGTAAGCAAGCTTCTGATGGCGAGCGAGCATGAAAGAAAGGGAATTTATTTGCATGGCAAGCCGGGGATCGGCAAGACGTTTTTGATGAATTGTATGGCAAATCTGTATGTGAAAAAAGGAAAAAGCGTTGCCTTTGTCAATTCACCGACGCTGATCAGTGATCTTAAGAATGGTTTTGCGGTGAATGGTATGGTAGAAAATACTTTGAATATCTTGAAAAAGTGTGACGTATTGTTCCTTGATGATATTGGCGGTGAAAGTATCAGTGCGTGGAGCAGGGATGAGATCTTGATGCCTTTATTGAATGAGCGGATGGAGAAAAATATGAAAACGTATTTCACCAGCAATTACAGTTTTGATGAATTGGAAGAACATTTTAGTATTGATTCCAGAGGCAATATAGATAGGATCAAGGCCAATCGGCTCATGGAGAGGATTAAAGCGGTTTCAGCTGAAAAAAACCTGAAAGGTGTGAATCGTCGCTTGTAATTCGCTAGTAAATAGATGAAAATAATGGTAAAATAGCAACGTGCTAAGGAGATGAAGATATGGTAAAGCGGATCGGGGTTCTTACTTCCGGAGGCGATGCTCCGGGAATGAATGCAGCAATACGTGCGGTCGTACGTGTTGCCAATAGCGCCAATATTGAAGTCTACGGCATCTATGACGGATATCGGGGACTTGTTGAAGGGTATATCGAGCCATTGACACGTTCAGATGTGTCGGATATCATTGACCGTGGTGGTACGATACTGGGTTCGGCCCGTTTGCCCGAGTTTAAAGACGAAAAGGTTCAAAGCGCAGGTATCCACCAGTTGAATAAAAGAGGGATCGAGGCTCTTGTCGTCATTGGTGGAGATGGTTCTTATCGTGGAGCACTGGCTTTAAGTCAGGCGGGAATCAACTGTATCGGACTCCCGGGAACGATCGATAATGATATCCCTAGCACTGATTTTACGATTGGCTTTGATACAGCCTTACATACTGTTGTTGAAGCTGTCGATAAGCTGCGAGATACTTCCAGCTCTCATCATCGCTGCAGTGTCGTTGAAGTGATGGGCAACCGCTGCGGAGATTTAGCTTTGTGGGCCGGTATTGCCTGTGGGGCGGAAATCGTCGTAACTGCACAGACGGGATTTGAGGAAACGGAAGTTCTTGAAAGATTAAAGGAATTTGATGTCATAAAGAAAAAGCGTCATGCAATTGTCATCATTTCAGAGAAGATCACGGATGTGGATGCTTTTGCGAAAAAGGTATCCTTGAATACGGGCTTCTCGGGAAGGGCGACGGTACTCGGCCATGTGCAGCGGGGTGGAAGTCCTACGCCGCAGGATCGTGTATTAGCCAGCCGTATGGGGGAAAAAGCCGTTGAGCTTCTGATTCAGGGAATCGGAGGACAATGTGTGGGAATCAAGGATAATCAGATTATCTCTGTTCCTATCGAAGAGGCTTTGGATATTCCTCGTTCGAGCAGAAAGAAGTTGCAGCAGCTTTTCGACCGACTTGTTTAGTGAGGAGAAAACAAAAATATGGAAAGAAAAACAAAGATTGTTTGTACGATTGGACCTGCTACGGAATCAGAAGAAATGCTGATAAAGATGGCACAGACAGGAATGGATGTTTGCCGTCTGAATTTTTCACATGAAACACATGAAGAGCATTTAGTTCGTATCAACCGTATTCGTAAGGTTGCAAAAGAAACGGGACTGAAGTTTTCAATTCTTTTGGATACAAAGGGACCGGAAATCCGTACAGGAGTATTTAAAAATGGACAGGAAACATATGCAAAGGGTGATATCGTAACACTTTGCAAAGAGGAAATTGAAGGAACAAAAGAAAGATTCCAGATTCAGTGTCCGGAAGTATTTGATGATGTTGAAGAGGGTGGAACGATCCTGATCGATGACGGTAAGGTTCGTCTGACAATTCTTGAAAAGCATCCGGATGAACTGGTATGCCGCGTTGAAAATCCGGGTGTGATCAAAAACCGTAAGGGATGTAATGTTCCGGGCGTGAAGCTTTCGATGCCTTTTATCTCTAAGAAGGATGAAAGTGATATTCGTTTTGCATGCCGTCAGAATCTTGATTTCATTGCCGCAAGCTTTACAAGAAGAAAACAGGATATCCTGGATATTCGTAAGATCCTTCAGGAAGAAGGAAATGATCGTATTCAGATCATTGCCAAGATTGAAAACCAGGAAGGCTATGACAATTTAGATGATATCTTAAATGTTGCCGATGGTATCATGGTTGCCAGAGGTGATCTAGGTGTTGACGTTTCTGTTGAATTGGTTCCTATCTATCAGAAGATGATGATCAAGCGTGCCAATGAATACGGTAAACCGGTCATCACAGCTACTCATATGTTAGAGAGCATGCAGAATAATCCGCGTTCAACACGTGCTGAAGCAAGCGATGTTGCGAATGCCGTTTTGGATGGTACGGATGCGATCATGCTTTCAGGTGAAAGTGCAATCGGAAGTTATCCGTTGGAAGCTGTAAATACGATGGTACGTATCTCAACAGCAATGGAAGAGATCCTTCCTTATCGTGAAAGATTAGAAAAGGCTATTTCTACTTCCAGAAAGACGATTGAAGATGCGATCGGTATCGCTGCAGCTGATTCAGCTTTATCACTGGAAGCAGCCGCTATCATCTGCTTTACAAGCAGTGGAAATTCGGTTAAGCGTATTTCTAAATACCGTACGAAATCACCGATCATTGCCGTATGCTTTGAAAAAGATGTTGAAAGAAGCCTGGCATTGCAGTGGGGTGTTACAACTTATTTAAGCGATGTTCAGAATACACAGCTGAATGAGTGTGAATTAGCTCGTCGTATTGCCAAGGAGCATGGTATCAAGATCGGAGAAACGATCATTCTGGTTGCCGGTTATCCACAGGGTACAGGTGCTACAAATACGTTGAAAATCATTGAAGTACGATAAAACAAAAGTAAACAAAAAAATATGTTTGAATTTGAATTAAAAAATCAAAATCAAACATTTTTTTGTCTTAAATTAAAAAAATTAAAAAAAAATCATGTAATTCAGACAAATTATTTGCTATCCTAAAAGTATGGAGGTAGACAATATGAAAGTAATTGTAAAAGATAATTATGATGAAGCAAGCTTAGAAGCATTTAAGATCATGAAAGAAGTTGTTGTCAATAAACCTAATGCCGTTTTAGGATTAGCAACAGGATCAACACCGCTGGGATTGTATAAGAATATGATCGAGGATCATAAGAAAAACGGAACATCTTATAAAAATATTACAACCTTTAATCTGGATGAATATGTAGGTATTGATCGCAATCATCCGGAAAGCTATTATACATTCATGAATAAGAATCTGTTTAGCGGTCTGGACATTCCTGCAGAAAATGTACATCTGCCTTATGGTGATACGAAAGAAGACTGCGATGCTTATGAAAAGGCCATGGAACATGTCCAGGTCGATATCCAGCTTTTAGGAATCGGTGGTAACGGACATATCGGTTTCAATGAACCGGGAACATCTTTTGATGAAACGACGCATATCGTTGAGCTTCAGGAAAGAACAAGAAAAGACAATGCTCGTTTCTTTGATAATGATATCAATCAGGTACCTACGCATGCCATTACGATGGGTATTGCGACGATCATGAAAGCCAGCAAGGTCTTGCTGATTGCTACCGGCGAAAACAAAGCTGATGCAGTGAAGGCCATGATCGAAGGGCCAAGGGATACAAGCTGTCCGGCAAGTGCTTTACAGGCACACAAAGATGTGGTCGTTATTCTGGATAAGGCTGCTGCCAGCAAGCTTACAAAATAAATATTGAAAGGCTTATGAGCGATCATAAGTCTTTTTTTTTCGTTTGATCATGATAAAAGGTGATCAAGCGATCACCTTTGTTATGTTTTATTCTAAAGTACCTTTTTCTAAAGCCAATGTCTTAGTTGTGATGTCACATACTTCTGACGGTCCGTAATACTGAATAGCACCTGGATAAACGAAGCATGTATTTTCAGCCCATTCTTCACGGTGAGCTTCAAAATATTTGAATGGCTTGCCTTCCAGCTCTACAAGAGCTTTTTTGATAACCGGCTTATCTTCACCATGTCTTCTTTCGATATTCATCATCTTTGTGATCGGCATACCACCGGCTACCCATTCACTTGCCGGCTTAGAAAGATTGGATACTTTTGATAAATAACCGTTATAGCCATACTGGATCAGCATGAAAGCATTGTAACCTAACGAGTAGCAGTAATCAGCATCGAAGTTAGAAGGGAAGGCACATCTTCCTTCATAACCTAAGAAGTGATGTAAAGCACTGAATTTACCCTTATATGTACCGGCTTTTCTTCTTTCTTCCAATTTATCTTTTACTAAAGCTGAGAATAATTTTTCAGATTCGATCAAAGAAACCTGAACATTTCCATGAGGATCTCTTTCAAGGAACAACTGCTGCTGGATGCTTTCCGGAAGGATCGCAAATACTTCCATAGATTCCTTTGTCAGACCCTTTTCAATAAAGGCATATTTGTCAGCCCAAGCAGGCAGTGCATTGAAAGCCTCAGCCTTGCTTCCGGCAAGAAGCTCATTGATTTCCTGAATCAATACAGAAAATTCAGGGACAAACTCAACCACGCCTTCAGGAATGATCGCAACACCAAAGTTCATGCCCTTAGCAGCTCTTTTTTCAACAGAATCAGCAATGTAATCTGCAATCTGGGAAAGTGACATCTTCTTTTCCGCAACTTCTTCAGAGATCAGACAGATATTCGGCTGTGTTTCCAGAGCACATTCCAAAGCAACATGAGAAGCACTGCGTCCCATGACCTTGACAAAGTGCCAATATTTCTTAGCAGAATTGGCATCTCTTTCAATATTACCAATGATTTCACTATAAGTCTTTGTTGCTGTATCAAAACCAAATGAACATTCGATATCGTCATTCTTCAGATCGCCGTCAATCGTTTTAGGACAACCGATGACCTGAACACCTGTATCATGAGCAGCAAAGTATTCAGCAAGTACCGCAGCATTGGTATTTGAGTCATCACCACCGATGATGACGATGGCTGTAATTCCATGCTTCTTGCATACTTCCGCAACGATTGCAAACTGTTCATTTGTTTCCAGCTTGGTTCTTCCTGAACCGATGATATCAAAGCCACCCGTATTACGGTATTCATTGATATATTCATCATCAAAGATCAGATAATCATCTTCAATAAGTCCGATCGGACCAATTTTAAATCCATAAAGCACATTTTCAGGATTTGTCGCTTTTAAAGCGTCATAAAGACCGCAGATAACGTTATGTCCTCCCGGAGCCTGTCCGCCTGAAAGAATGACACCTACGACCTGTTTTTTGGCTTTGGAAGTATTTTCTCCTTTCGCAAACGTAATTTCCTTTTTTCCATACGTGTTCGGGAAAAGTGCCTTGATCTTATCCTGATCAGCAACGCTCTGCGTTTCTTCGCCTTCCTTCACACAAATATCCGCAATACCGTTTCGAAGCATTCCCGGAAGCTTTGGGGAATACTCATATCTTGCTTTTTGCAGTGATGAAATTTTCATGATTCCTCTCCTTTTCTAATTCACATACATTTAAATTTTATGATATTTCAAACAAAAAGTAAACTGTTTTTACACTTATTTTAAATAGGAGCCTTGGCCATATTTTCAATATTTGTTTTTGAAGGTTCTTGTGAATTTATCATTTCAGAGAGTGACTGTTTAAATTTATTTTCCATCTTTTTGTTTTCTTCCGGCAGATATTTGATCCTATATTTAAGATTAGCTATTTTGTTCTTTTTAACAGAATAGGAAGTCGGGCAGAAAATCAAACGATGCTCAGGTTCACCAAATTTACATTCCTGATCGATCATGAAATAAAAGAAATTCTTGCAGATATACTGATTGATATCCATATGCTTCTTTCTTAGATTGTCAAGATGATCGAGCCGATTGGTTGACGTTACAAAGGTTACAAATTCATCATTGGCAAATCTATCTCTGATTTCTAACAATGATAAAGGAAGCTTATTTTCATCAATAAAATAGCCATCAGTCGTAGGATCCAGCATGATCCATTTATTAAGCTGACGATCAAAGATCTCAACAACGACATGGTTATCATAATCATAAGGTGAATAAGGAAGAATCGAAACCCTTCTGGCATAAATCTGCAGTGCCAGACAGCATTCTTCTAAGATCTTTGATTTATTTAAACAATTGATACCATGTTCTTTATTATTTAAACTATATTCTAATAACTTCAAGGCATTGCATTCGATATGATTATCATACCAAGAATTGTGATGAAGTCTTGGAGCAAAATAATGAAGCAGGCGTTTTGCCTTTTGAAAATCACTGCCTTTTTCCACAATAGCTGTTAACTGATACTTTTCTTTCAATTCATGGAATTCGGGACAGGTAAAATCATAACTGATCGTTTCATGGTTTCCTTTTTCAAATTCCTGATAATTCAATAAGATACCGCTGTAAATATGTAATTTTTCTTCTGCAATTTCAATTTTATTCATAAATTTTCTCACTTTCTATCAAAATTATAATTCTGATGTATTTGAAATTCAAATATCATTATATGATTTAAAAAAGAATTTTTTGACAGATGAGGACAT
>NZ_JBVAYM010000017.1:0-53960 GCF_055420025.1 Traorella sp. mt218 | reverse complement strand
ATTCCTTTCTTTAATGCAAGAAAGGAATTTTTTTATTTATGATCCTTTAATTTCTTAACAATGCAATCCTGTATTGAATGATCACTGTCATATAATTGAAATTGGTCCAACTTTAAGGGTTCACTTCATAAGGCTCTTAATTATTTATTCATCATTTCTTTAGAAGAATCATTCTTCTTATAGTAAACCAGATAAAATAAGAAAATAGACATGCATCCGATCAAAAGACCTATCAATATATCACTCAAATATGAATATCCTAAGATGATCTGACTGATCGCAATGACAAATATCCATGAAAAGCTGATTATTGAAAGAATCGTTTTTCTATCTCTGAATCTTCTGGAAAATTGCGGTATGAGATTGATCAGCAGGATATCACTCGATAAGGCCAGCGTGATTGATGGAAAGCTGCGATTCAGAAAGCCCATCGGATCAAAGGAAAGACCTGCAAGATACCAGGGTTTAAATACGTTTACAGTTCCGTCCAGCCTGCGGAAAGGAATCCTGTCAACAAAAGCAGTACATGTCAATGTAATGATCAAAATCAAAGCAAAACTGCTGAGTCCCAGCTTTGAAGCCTTTCTGAGCGCATAAGCATCATGATCACATATAAGCTTTGTCACCATATAACAGCATACAAATATTCCGATATCAATGGCCATGATCAAGGTAATCGAATAAAGTCCTAAATTATAAAGAAAGACATATCCGCAAAGAAAACCAAATACCGCTGTCAATAGAAAGCCTCCCACTGCACTAAGCATCGAGAAAGATGAATAATCACGAGAACGGCTATTGAAAATACCTGCACTGAAAAAAGCCATTAAAAGATAAGCAGGAATCTGTGCAAAAACATGGATGCTTCGACATATCAGTGAAGAACGATTATACAAGTCATCACTGATTTTATAATCAAAATAATAAGAAACAACCAAAAGCATTACCAATATGATAAAGAAAATCTGAAATTCTTTTCTAATTTTCATTGCAATCACCTGTTTTAATAATAGGGATAAAAGAAATAAATGTCAACCATAACCGATTCATTTTATAACACCATACCATAAGAAAAAAAGCGCCGGGCGCTTACTTTTGATCCGTACTGCCAAACCCGCCGCTTCTTTCACCCTCTGAACGATCATCATCTGCCTTTTGATATTTCATGAAAATGGCCTGACCGATCCGCTCATGTTTAGAAATGGATACAGGTTCGCTTGTAAAATTATAAAAAGCAAATTTCATGGCACCGTCATTATCACGATTTCCATAATAATCAGCATCTATGATACCTATGCTGTTAGCCATGACCAATCCTTTTTTAAATGGGTTCGAGCTGCGATTACACAGCATCAAAAACTCATCCTCCGGCATATAAGCCTTAAGTCCGGTTTCCACAAGAAAAGGCTTATCTCCCCATTTAAACGGCATGATCACACAATCCTCAGCAGCCTCGATATCATAACCCGCTGATCTCTGCGTGCTTCTTTGCGGAAGATGAATATCTTTATCCTCAAAGCCTTTCGCAACCTCAAAACCTCTATTTCTCATGTCTGCCTCTCTTCCTGTTCTTAAAGCTCTTCAGTTTTTCTTCAAATAACGGTCTTATTTTCTTTGAAACATATATCTCATCCTCACTGGTAAGCTTTACACGATAACCCTTTAAAAATTTCTTCTTTTCTTCAATTTTCAATACGCTGCGATATTTAAACATTTTCCCCGCATAAAGAAAACCGTTATCATATAAAACTAAGGTCCGTGTCAAAACAGCTTCGATAATGAAAACGATACAGAAGAAAGCCAATACAAAAAACATAAAACCATACGGATAATTTTGATTCATGAGAAAATAAACACCAAAAACAACCATGAGCACTGCGAACGCTGCATAAGCAAGTACCAAAGTCATATAATCCTTATAAATCTGGACATCTTCTTTATTCTTTTTGATCTGTTCGATATTTTTACGCATTGCGATAAGTCCGCTCAATGCTTCCTTTCCTTCAAACACTAAAAAGACTGCCACCAATACGATAACGACCCAGCTTACTATATCCATAATATCCCTCTTTTCCAATGTTAATAATATACCATAATCTCTCTTAAAAATGTAGTTTAAATTTTATATCTGCCTTACTGAAGAAAAAACAGTCAGTCTTTTGACCAACTGTTTCATACATTCCATGAATCATTCTTCAGTTTCGTAAATGATATCTCCTGCATAATACATGGCAATCGTTGCCTCAACGACATTATTATTTTCCGGAAATATGAGATATCCGCTATATACGACTGAATTATATCCATAATTTTCATCAGTAACTTCAAATGAAAAATCTTCATAACGTTTAAGAAAATCCGGTAATGTAAATTTTTCTCCATTGAACTTACCTAATTCACCATTCTTGCTTAACAAATATACAAAACAGAAATCAAGATCTGCCTCTTCAAAAACTATCGTTCCGTCTACTTGTTTATATGGTTCACAAGATTGAGAATATCCTTGTTCAAAAAATAGCTTTAATGATTGATCCATCATTTCGATTCTTTCGATCCTCATATCATGAAGACTATAAGGAACATCGCTTTTATATTTATACCGTGTGATCATATGTAACCTCCTGTCTTTTTTAAAATAAAAACATATCCGAAGATATGTTTTCATTAATCTTTTAATTATGCGATGATCTTCTGGGCACGAAGGATATCTTCGATAGCTGTCATCGCAGCTTCTTCATCTTCACCGTTGAAAGTAATCGTGATTTCAGACTGTGTAGGAATACCCAGTGACATAACACCCATAATAGATTTCATGTTAACTTCGCGTCCCTTGAAAGCAACGCTTACTTCACATTTAAATTTACTTGCAGCGCTTACAGCTACCGTTGCAGGACGTGCATGTAATCCAACTGGATCAATAACTTGAACAGTAATTTGTTTCATTTTTATATTTCCTCCTAAATAATCATCATTTGTATTTTAACCCAAATTGCAAACAGTTACAAGCATAATTTCTTATTTTCTCATTCAAATTCTTCACTTGAAATACAACTGATTCCATTTTCTTCCAATAGCTGTGTACAAATCCCTTTTCCTGCTATCTTTTTACCGCTGAAGCTGCCATCATACACCTGATGAACGCCACAGCTCGGTGAGCTCTCTTTTAAGATTGCCACCCGGCATCCGTGCTTTTTGATGATTTGTAAAGCTTTTTCGGCACCTGAGTGAAATGCGTCATCAACACTTTGCAAGGAACTGGAATAAACTTTTCCGTCAATGATCTCGCTTGGCTGCCGAGGTATTGGCAAGCCACCCAGGCATTCAGGACAAATTCCAATATATTCTTTATCTTTTAAATAATCAATGACCTTTTTATTCATGCAATGTTTGCCATCATAGCGACAGCATTCACCTAAAAGACATTTACTGACTGCAATCATACTACCACCTCGATTCAATTGATATATTCAGCTATTCAATGATCTTTATTTCACACTCTAAATGCTTTGAGGTCTGTTCATAAACTATTGCTTGTACTTGATAGATCAGCGTTAAGAAATCACGAAAGCTTGCCTCTCCCTGATTGATCAAAAAACCTGCATGTTTCGTTGATACTGCAGCCTCATTGACATGATATCCTTTTAATGAACAATCATTGATCAGCTGACTGGCATAGAAATCAGGCCCTCTTTTAAAGGTAGAACCTGCACTGTATTGATCAAGAGGCTGCTTTTCGATTCTTTTTTCTATCAGCTCCTTCATTTTCATACGGATCATTTCTTTATCCCCTTTTTTCAGACGAAAAACCGCATTGATGATACATTCGCTGCGATCTGAAAAAACAGAATGACGATAGCTGAAAGCACATGCTTCTTTAGAATATTGCTTTTCTGTTGTCGTTACACATTCAACGACATCACTGATCTCACCGCCATAGGCACCGGCATTCATAATAACTGCACCTCCGACACTGCCCGGTATCCCATAAGCAAATTCTAAGCCGCTCAAGCCTCTTTGATAAGCATATAGGCAGACATCCATAAGTCTGGCACCTGCCTCGGCTATGATCACCTCTGATTTACATTCAATATGATTCATCTGTGTCAGGATCATGGCACTTTCAAATTCTCTTTCATCACTGATCAGGACGTTGCTGCCATTTCCCAAGATGATCGGCTGATCATTTGCCAGGATTTTTTTTACTTCTTCTTCATTTTTTGGAAAATATAACTTTTTACATTTACCACCGATATGAAGAGTCGTATATTCCTTCAAATATTCATTCCTTCTTATTTCAATCTTGTCCATATATTTATTATATGAAAGAATATGATAAATGCCTAATAGAATGCCTGACATGAAATGTGGACAGGTGCATCTCACAGATGTCATGATGCTCTTTGAGATACTTTTTTTTAACTGTTTTCCGTACTTTTTGAATGATGCATGTGTTTTATTTCAAAAATAAATGCCAATTTTTTCTATTTTTTTATTATGAAAATACGTATCATGAACATATGTTATCTCTTTCATCATATTTATCTATAAAAGATTACAATCCTTCATAAAAGCCATAAAATCCTTCAAGGGTGCATTGCCCTGTACTGACTTGTAATAAAAGCCAAAAGAAATATCATTGACATCGCGGATAGGAATCCATGCAAGCTGCATATCTGCCGGCAAAAAAAGCTTTGGCAAGATTGAGATCCCTAAGCCTGCCTGCACCAGGATCATCACCGTTTCTTCACTCTCACAAAAATAACAATCAGCAAGGGCACGACCGCTCATCAGCTCTCCTTGAATACGGACAATATCTTCCTGTGCCTTGGCAGGATCTAACAGCACCAGCCTTTCTTTTGTTAATTCTTCTATCGTTACTTCTTTTTTGGCGGCAAGCGGATGATCCAAAGGAAGGGCACAGATGATCGGCACTTTAGCAATCTCACGATAGCTGGCCTTGATTTTCTTTGTGGATGGTTCCTTGAAGCCGATGATCATATCGACATCATCTTCTTCAAGAAGACGATACAGATGTGCAAAAGGAACGACGTGAAGGCGTGGATGCAGCATCGGATAACGCTTTGTTAATTTTCTTAAGACCGGTGGCAAAAAACGCAGATGGATGTAGCTGTGACAGCCGATTGATAAAAACTGAAGCTGTTCGTCATCGGGATTTTCAAATCGCTTCATTGCTCTTTGGCTGAGGGCTACGATCTGCTTGGCATCGTGAATAAAGATCCGTCCTTCCTCTGTCAATTTGACGCTGCGGGTCGTACGTTTAAAAAGCTTGACGTTTAAGCTTCTTTCCAGTGAATGGATCTGCTGGGTCACTGCCGGCTGGGTCACATGTAGCTGTTCGGCTGCTCTGGCAAAGTTTAAGGTTTCGGCGACCGTTAAAAAACATAAGAGTTGGAAAGTATTCATCTTACACCTCAATTAATAATTTTTACTTATTAATAATAGCATTTTCTAAATTCTCTTTCAAGGCGAATTTACTATAATAGTACATGTGCTGAATGTTAAGAAGTTAACTAATAGTCACAGAAAGGAGTCTTATAGATGGAACATATCGTTTTGATTCTCAAAGAATTGAATCAGGCATTGGAGCTTTATGCGAAAAAGAACATGCAGATGTTAGATATTACCCCTTCACAGGCGTTTACCTTGGATTATCTGCTCTCTCAAAAAACAAATGTCTATGCAACAAAGCTTCATGATGCATTTAAGATATCGAAATCAGCTATATCATCGATCTTGAAGGGATTGAAGAATAAAGGCTATTTGAGGCTGGAAAGCTCACGTGAGGATGAACGAAAGAAGATCATCATACTGAGTGATAAAGCTTATCGGGAAAAGGATATGATTCATGATTGCTTAATGAAGCAGCAAAAGAATCTATGCTTGAACATAACTGAAAATGAAATGGAGCTTTGTAAGCATACATTGCTTAAGATGCTTCAAAACATGGATGACAGGAGGAATGAACATGATAAAAACGCTCTTATCACAAGTAAAGCAATATAAGAAAGCATCGTTTTTAGCGCCTTTGTTTACTGCTTTAGAGGTGCTGATGGAGGTATTGATTCCCTTTGTCACTGCTTCTATCATTGATAAAGGAATCGAAGCCGGCAATATGACACAGATTTTTATCTATGGCGGCATTATGCTGGTCATGGCTTTTTTTAGTTTGGTATTTGGTGTCCTTGCGGGAAAATATGCCGCAGAAGCTTCCAGCGGCTTCGCATGCAATCTGCGTGATGCCATGTATGAGAATGTACAGACCTTTTCTTTTTCAAATATTGATAAATATTCAACGGCCGGACTTGTTACTCGAATGACGACAGATGTGACAAATATTCAGAATGCTTATCAGATGGTCTTACGTATTGCGACAAGAGCACCCTTGATGCTTATCTGCAGCATGTTCATGTGCTTTTTCATCAATGCTTCATTGAGCTCGATCTTTTTGATCGCAATTGTCTTTCTGGCAGCAGCCTTGTTGTTTATCATGCTGAGAACGACGAAGATCTTTAATTATGTATTTCAAAAGTATGATGATTTAAATGCCAGCGTACAGGAAAATATCAGTGCGATCCGTGTCGTGAAGGCATATGTACGAGAAGATTATGAAGACCAGAAATTTAAAAAGGCGGCAGAGCATCTGTATCGTTATTTTGTAAAGGCAGAGAGTCTTTTAGCGTTGAATAATCCTGTCATGATGCTGGTTGTCTACGGATGTATCATTGCTCTTTCATGGTTTGGTGCCCATTATATCGTCATAGGTGATCTGACAACCGGGGAATTGACCAGCATGTTTAGCTATGTCATGAGCGTTTTGATGTCACTGATGATGCTTTCCATGATCTTTGTCATGATTTCCATGAGCATTGCCAATGGCAGACGAATCGTCGAAATATTAGATGAAAAATGTGATCTGACAAATCCTGAGCAGCCTGAAATGGAAGTTGCTGATGGTCGTATTGATTTTAATCACGTTAGCTTTTCCTATAAGCATGGCAGTGGTGAAGAAACTCTCCATGACATTGATTTACATATTGCTTCCGGGGAAACGATCGGTGTCATCGGATCTACCGGTTCAGGTAAATCGACACTGGCTTCTCTGATCAGCCGTCTTTATGATGTTGACGAGGGAAGCGTCTGTGTAGGCGGCAGGGATGTGCGCAGCTATGATCTTGATGCCTTGCGTAACCAAGTCGCAGTCGTTCTTCAGAAAAATGTCCTTTTCTCCGGTACGATCTTGGATAATCTTCGCTGGGGCAAAGAGGATGCGACGGAAGATGAATGTCGTGAAGTTTGCAGGCAGGCCTGTGCAGATGAGTTTATTGAACGGTTTCCAAATAAATACGATACTTGGATCGAACAGGGCGGCAGCAATGTTTCCGGTGGTCAGAAGCAGCGTTTATGCATAGCCAGGGCTTTACTGAAAAAACCGAAGGTGCTGATCCTGGATGATTCGACCAGCGCGGTCGATACCGCCACAGATACCAAGATACGTCAAGCCTTTGCCACTAAGATTCCCGGTACGACAAAATTGATCATTGCCCAGAGAATTTCCAGCGTCCAAGATGCAGATCGTATTTTAGTCCTGGATGACGGTACTGTAAAAGGCTTTGATACTCATGAAAACCTATTGAAGGAAAATGAGATGTATCGTGAAATTTATGAAGCCCAGACACAGGGTGGCGGTGATTTTGATGAAGCCGGAAAGGAGGAAGCATAAAATGAACAAACCTAAGACAAATATGAAAGACCTCATGAAAACGATGAAGCGGATATTAGGTTATATGTTGAAAAACTACAAGCTTTCTTTTCTGCTGGTGGTGATCTGTATCATCGGCTCCTCCCTGGCAACGCTCTATGGTACGCTGTTCATGCAGACATTGATCGATGATTATATCGTACCTTTGACACGTTCGGCTGATCCTGATTTTGCTTCCTTAGCGAAAGCCTTGCTTAGCTTGGCTGAGATCTATGCCGCCGGTATCCTGTGTGCTTATACCTATAACCGCATCATGGTCAATATCACACAGGGTACGATGCGTAATCTTCGTGTTGAGCTGTTTGAACATATGGAGTCTTTACCTATCAGATACTTCGACACCCATATTCATGGTGATATCATGTCTATCTATACAAATGATGTCGATACCCTTCGTCAATTGATCAGTCAAAGTATTCCCCAGCTGATCCACTCATCCGTAACGATCATTTCTTCCTTTATCAGCATGATCGTGTTAGACATTCCATTGACCTTGGTTACCTTGTTCATGATCGGTATCATGCTGATCGCTACATCTAAAATTGCTGGCAAGTCTGGTACTTATTTCACAAAGCAGCAAAAAGATTTGGGTATCGTAAATGGTTACATCGAAGAAATGATGGAAGGACAAAAGGTCGTAAAGGTCTTCTGTCACGAAGAAAAAAGCCTGGAGGATTTCCGAGCTTTAAACGAAGAGCTGCGTGCAAGCGCAAATGCAGCCAATACTTTCTCCAACATTTCAATGCCGATCAATGCCAATATCGGTAATATCAGCTATGTATTATGTGCCATCATCGGGGCAATCATGGCGCTTGGCGGTTATTCGGGGCTCACGCTTGGAACCCTTGTATCATTTTTAACACTGAATAAAAATTCAACCCAGCCGGTAAGTCAGATATCCCAGCAGATCAACAGTATCGTCATGGCCATGGCCGGTGCCAACCGTATCTTTGATCTGATGGATGAAGAAAGTGAAGTCGATAATGGTTATGTGACACTTGTGAATGCCATTGAAAATCCTGACGGCAGCTTAAGTGAAACTGAAAAGCGTACCGGTATTTGGGCATGGAAACATCCGCATAAAGCAGATCATACGATCACTTATACGAAGCTTGAAGGTGATGTTACCTTTGATGATGTTGATTTTGGCTATGATGAAAATAAGATCGTCCTTCATAATATCAAACTGTATGCGACACCGGGACAGAAAATTGCCTTTGTCGGCAGTACAGGTGCCGGTAAGACGACGATTACAAATCTGATCAATCGCTTCTATGATATCGCAGACGGAAAGATACGTTACGATGGCATCAACATCAATAAAATCAAAAAAGCAGATCTTAGAAGATCATTAGGCATGGTCTTGCAGGATACCCATCTGTTTACAGGAACCGTGCTGGATAATATCCGTTATGGACGATTGGATGCAACGGATGAAGAATGTATCGACGCCGCTAAGCTGGCAAATGCCGATAACTTTATCCGTCGTCTTCCTAATGGTTATCAGACCGTTCTAAGCGGAGATGGCGCTAACTTATCACAAGGCCAGCGTCAATTGCTTTCGATTGCCAGAGCTGCCGTTGCGGATCCACCGGTGCTGATCCTTGATGAAGCCACTTCCTCCATTGATACCCGAACAGAAGCCTTGGTTCAAAAAGGTATGGATGAACTGATGAAAGGAAGAACGACCTTTGTCATCGCCCATCGTCTGTCAACCGTTAAAAACTCAGATTGTATCATGGTATTGGAACAAGGACGCATCATCGAGCGTGGTACCCACGATCAGCTGATCGAACAAAAAGGACGCTATTATCAGCTTTATACAGGTAATGCGATTGCTGCTTCTTAATATAGGTAAAATAAAAAGGACATCACAGTCCTTTTTATTATACATTAACATGATTTTTCCAGCAGTTTTAAATAATTATTTCTCTCTTCAGCTGGTATCTGTAAAGCATCCATCGCTTCATCCACACTTAATCGTAATGTCTTTGTTAAGCTTTTGATCGCTTCTAAAGTACCATAAATGCTTCCTTCTTTCAGTCCTTCCTGTTTTCCTTGTTTTAAGCCCTTTTCAATCCCTATGCTCTCTACATATGCACCATAATCACACATCCGGCTGACCTC
Organism: Traorella sp. mt218; assembly: GCF_055420025.1. NCBI lineage: Bacteria > Bacillati > Bacillota > Erysipelotrichia > Erysipelotrichales > Erysipelotrichaceae > Traorella > Traorella sp. mt218. The sequence goes on along the minus strand of NZ_JBVAYM010000017.1, from coordinate 44,053 downwards.
CTCTTCCTCTTTCCCCGTTAGCTTTACATCATACTTCTTCAGTCTTTCTATCTTTTCTTCTGATGGCATATTGTCTGCCATCACCCGTAAGATATTCATTGATACTTTTTCGCTTTCCTTATATCCTAAGTATAACACAAGGATCTGCTGCTTATCAAAATATTTTTCTTCCTCACATGCTTCCCCGATGATATGCTCCTCCACCATCCGGTACCGGTTGATACTTCCCTGCTTGTACTTCGGTGCATTGAACACGATCCAGATCGATACTACCTTCACGATATCATCATACTGCGCATGATTAAATAATTCTTCTACCTGCATCGATGTATTACGGGAATTGTAGTAATGTGCCCTGCTTAGGACATGGCTTTTTCCTTTCAATTCTCCCTGGGCTTCCAGATTGAGGATCATGGCAATCTTACCCTTGTCTTGCGGTAAAGAAGCATAGACAAGCGAGTCAAAGAAGATGCTGGTATCATCCTCATTATTTTCATTTCGATGGCCGCTGACAGTATGTTTATGTAAAGGCACATCTCCTTTTGGTTCAATGCATTCCATGATCTCATTGATCGGAACATTCATATATTCTTCCAGATAATCTTTCATGATATAAGCCAATACGATCTTATATCTTAGGATATGTTTAAAGGATTGATCAAGCGAAGCTTTTTTCTGCATAAAGTTTTACCTCCTACTCTTTTATATGCAGTTAAGCTTCATTTTTCCCAAAAATAATTCAAAAAATTTTTTATAATTTGCTTATATACGGATCATAAAAAAAGACAATACCCTAAGGCTTGTCTTTTTCTATAAGATCAGTTCATCACTTATTCGGCAAATATGTTTTAAAGGTAAAGCCATGTATCGTTTCTTCACCTATCATTTCTTTTTTCTTTACGGACCGGTTCAGCGTCAATGTATTCAGATTGGTGAAGCCTGATTTATGATATAGACGAATGGCTTCGATATTCGCCGGGACAACCTCTAAATAAAGAGTTTCCAATCCTTGCCTACGAATATATTCCCATATCCATTCAATCGCTTGAGAACCAATGCCCTTGCCGCGATACTCTGCTCGTACAAAAATATCCTCCAGCCAGTCGATTTTCGCGCCCCGGCTTCCTAAATGAACAAAGCCGCACATATGGTCATCCGCAAAAATAAGAAACAGCAAATGTCCTTTACTTGTCCAATGCTTCAGATCCTCTGAAGCTTCCTCTTTGGAAGGTTCACAATTATGAGTCTTCCAAAAAGAAATAATATCCTTCAATACTTCATCTTCATATTCATCGGCATAGTGTTTTAACTTTACTTCTATGCTATTCTTCTTCATGTAAGACCTCCTGCGTTTTTTCGGCAATTGCCTGTGAGGTAAACAATTCATAATACATGCCCTTAAGTTTCATTAATTCACTATGCGTACCCTTTTCCATGATTCTTCCATGATCCAATACCAATATCACATCGGCATCAACGATCGTAGAAAGACGGTGTGCCACAACAAAGCTCGTTCTATCCTTCAATAAGGTCACGATCGCATGCTGGATCAGTTTTTCACTTTCCGTATCAATGCTGCTTGTTGCTTCATCAAGAATTACGATTCGCGGATCTGATAACAGCGCTCTGGCGAATGAAATCAATTGCTTTTCACCCGTTGAAAGCAGATCTCCGCCTTCACCTACCTGACTCTCATACCCTTTTTCCATCTTCATGATAAACTCATGTGCATGAATCAGCTTGGCTACCGCAACCACTTCCTCTTTGCTTGCCTCAGGCTTCCCAAAGCGAATATTATCTAAGATCGTTCCGGAAAAAAGCGAAGGTGACTGCAGGACATAACCGATATTGGAATGAAGCCAGCCGATGCTGCGATCCTGCACATTATGACCATCGATCCATATCTCACCTTTTTTAGGCTCATAGAAACGACACAAAAGATTAACGATCGTACTCTTTCCGCTTCCGGTTTCACCTACCAGGGCAACCATGCTTCCCTGTTTGACATGAAGATCAAAATCACGTAATACCGGTTCATTTTCATTATAGTAGAAATCAACATGGTTAAAATCAATATCCCCTTTCAATTCCTCATAATTTTCAACCTTCGGTGCTAATAATGTTCCATATTTTTCAATGACATCCGCACGATCCTGTATTTCGATCGGTTCTTCAATCAGTGATATGATACGTTCCCCATTTGCCTGTGCTACCTGAACCTCGCTCATGATCCTCGCAATCTGTTTAAGCGGTTCAAAGAAAAGATCGGCATAATTGATGAACAATGAAAGCGTACCAAACTCAATCGTCCCTAATAAGACTTCCTGTCCGCCAATCGTCATCAGCATCGCAATGACTAAAGCTGCCAATAAAAAGACGATCGGCTGAAAGATAGAATTCAGATAAACTGCTTTTAGGGAATGCATCTTAAAAGAATGCGTCTTTTCCATAAACTCTTCAAAATTTCTTTCTTCTACGCCCAAAGTCTTTGTCGTCTTTGCACCATTGATGCTTTCTGAAAAACCGGCCGTTACTAAGGAGTTCGCCTTACGGGTCGCCCTTTGTTCCCGCAGGATCCTTTTTTGAAAATACAAAGAAACGACAAATAAGATTGGTACGATCACCAAAACCGCAAGTGCCATCTTCCAATCAATGACCAGCATGACGATCGTCAGTTCAACGATCAAAAAAGCACCCCAAATCAAATCAACAAAGCTCCATGCCAAGGTTTCGGCGATCCTGCTGCAATCCGATGAAATTCTTGCCATGATCCACCCGTTGGCTGTACGGTCAAAATACGGGAAGGATAACTGCTGTACATGGTCAAAGCACTTCTTTCGAAGATTCTTTCCAAAATCACTCTCCACATGTCCTGCATACTTGAAAAATGAAAACAGGCAGAACGATTTAAAAGCGATCATACCGATATAGATGATGCAGAAAAGCGTAAGATTGGCATTTTCTCCTTTATTGATCGCAAAATCATTGATCGCACTACGATTTAAAAGAGGAAAGATAACATCATTAGCAGCAATAAAAATATTAAAGACGATAAGCCAGATCACCAGTTTCTTATGTTCCCATAATATCTTAAACAGCTTTTTCCATAAGACCAGATCAAACTTTTCTGTTGTATATTCCTTTTCCTTTAAGATACTACTCAAGAGAATCACCTCCTTCGTTTTGTATTTCATAGATACGTTTATATATGCCTTCCTGCCGGATCAATTCATCATGGGTTCCCTGTTGAACGACACGTCCTTCATCTAATACGATGATCTGATCGGCACTCTTCGCCGAATTGATACGATGTGTGATCATGAGCGTCGTTACCGGATAATCCAGTTCATTCAGAGCTTTTTGAATGGCGGCATCTGTTTTAGAATCCAAGGCACTCAAGGAATCATCAAAGACAACGATCGGACTTTTTAAGATCAATGTTCTGGCAATGGCCACACGCTGTTTCTGTCCGCCGGAAAGCGTGACACCTTTTTCACCGACCTCCGTATCATAGCCTTGTTCGAATTCCTGAATGACATGATCAATGCTTGCTGTCTTTGCCACACTGCGTATTTCTTCAAAGGAAGATGAAGTAGCCACAGAAATATTATCCTTGATCGTCTTTGCATATAAAAACGGTTCCTGTAAAACGATCTGTACATTTTTTCTTAACCACGACTTATTGATATCGCGAATATCAATACCGTCGATCTTAATACTGCCGCTGTCATAATCATAAATACGATTCAACAAATGGATCAAAGAGCTTTTACCGCTGCCCGTCGGTCCCATGATAGCCACCTTGGTATGAGCCTTGATATGGAAAGAAATATCGTGCAGGGTTGCGATTGATGCATCTGCATAGGCAAAATTCACATGTGAAAATTCAATATCACCGACAATTTCCGGTTTACAGCCACTTTCCAGGTCTTCACATTCTTCATTCAATACTTCCTGGATACGACTGATCGAAACACTGATCTTACCCATATCCGATATAATACGTCCTAATTGACGAATCGGCCATATGATCATGCTTTCATAAGAAATAAACACTGAAAAAGTACCTACGGTAATCTGACCATTCATCGCCATAAAGATACCTGCCAGCACCATGATGAATATCTGGATCGTACCGATCAGATCACTCACGAACCAATAAATCGCCAAGACATGAATCATCCGATAAAGCAAATTTCTAAATTCTTCATTTGCTGTTTCAAACTTCTCGATTTCATGAATTTCCTGATTAAATGCCTTAACGATACGTGTACCATTCAGATTTTCCTGAATTACCGCCATCATTCTGGCTTCACTTTCATCACATTCAAGAAAGGCTTTCTTCGATACCTTATAAAAAATATACGTGGCAAGAAAGGTCAGCGGCGTCATACATAAAGCAATGAGTGCCAAGGTAATATTTCTTGAAAATAAAACAGCCGCACTCAATCCAATGATAATGATCGAATATAATAATTCTGAAATCTGACCGGCCAAAAATCTTCTTATCGTATCAATATCAGAGGTACTCCGCTGAAGCAGATCCCCACTATCCTTCATCTTATGATAGCGAAACGGAAGCTTCTGCATATGATCATAAAGCTCGTTACGGACATTCTCTGAAAATGTTTCTGATAAGATACCGCAATTCCTTGCCCTCCGATGGATCCCAAAACCAACAAGTGCATAAGCTGCGATCACCAGCAAGCCGCCGATCCAAAGATTCGCACGCAAATGTTCGATTCCACCCAAAGCATTAACGATATTCAATACCAGACCTTCTTCCAAAGGAATGCCCTGAATCACATTATCAATCATATACGAAAGAATCAGCGGTGCTGCCAGAAGTCCCCCAACATAGATGACAACATCAATCAGGATCGCTGCTACTTTGAACTGATGAGGTTTAGAAAACCGTATAATAAATTTTAAGTCCTTCATATGATCCCCCCTTAACTACAAAAAAAGTGCACACAAGTGCGCCTTTATTTTTCTACGATATGATATGTCAATGAGTCCTGACCTCTATCGTACAACGAAAAAATACACTCGTAAATTCAGTATCAGCACAATTTAATTCATTCGCAAATAAATCTTTAAACATGAACATGTGTTTACCTCCTTTCTTGTGTACTTTTGTACAGCCTCTTCCATCATACTATTAAACATTTTGAAATGCAAGACTATTTTTTCCAATTATTATGAGTATTCGATATTTCATACAAAATTTACATTTCAATCATTCTTCAGCTTTTAGACCAGTCCTAACACAGACCCAGCCTGACAAAAGCCTTATAAAGACCGTCTTCATCCACGCCATCTGCTACCATATCTGCCATAGCCTTGATTTCTTCTCCGCCACTAGCCATCGCTACTCCGATTTGACAGTATTCAAGCATCGGTATATCTACCTTTGCATCACCAAAAGCGATCGTATCCTCTTTATCAGCCCCGATATGTCCCAACAGCTTCTCGATCGCATAAGCCTTTGTCACATCTTTCACACCGATATCTCCAAACAAGGCAACTTCTCCCTTGCCTCCCCATGTTGAACATTTTAAATCAGGAAATGCTTTTATCGAATCAAGATGATCCTGATAACTGTTTAAGATAAAGCTGATCTTACTAACATCATCACGATATAAAGGCGCATTGAAAATCATATCCGGAAAAGCATCGCGGACACGCATCATTTCCGCATGATCCTTTCCTTTGCGACGGCTATACTCTTGAATGACAGGTTCACCTCTTCCTTCAAATTTTTCGCTGCCAAACAAGCCGTTTTTGCTTTCCAGATAAAATTCAAGATTTCTCTTTTTCAGCCAGTCCACGATATGTTTACATTCATCATAAGTAAGCATCAGATCTAAGATGACTTGTCCTTGATCTTCTATATAGCCACCATTTGCTCCGATCATCCCATCTAAGCCAATATTCCAAATTTCATCATAGACTTCTGCTTTACTTCTTCCCGTACAAATATAAACACGATGACCGTTTTTTCTTGCTTTCACGATTGCTTCTTTTGCGCTTGCAGGAAGAACATTCTCATAATCCACAAGCGTTCCGTCTACATCAATAAAAATGACCTTACGTTCCATACAACCTCCTAAACAGATATATTATATCATCTCTTTTTCATTTGTAACGCTCAATATAAAAGTGCTGTTCAGGCCATGAAAATCATTGCCAGACAACACTCTTTCAATGTATTTTTTTAAAATCTTTAAAAACCGTTTCATCTAAACGTTCATACCATTTTCTTTTCAAAACAGAAAATAAACGATACTCCATCATAACTTCAACAACAGATGAAAAAGTATCCATCGCATTCACGATCCATGCTTCCCTGCAAGTAGGCGGAATGATCGTCAGCGGCCACATATGCTTCTTTATAATTTCTTCTTCAATTTCATTTAACTGATAATCCTGACGAGCATTTTTAAGTGCAAATGCAGGATGACGAAATCCATGGAACCGATGCCACTTTTCTGCCACATGCCAGTCATACAGAAAATAATCATGTAACAACGCTCCTCGGATCAATGAGCTTTCATCTGCCTTCAAGCCTAATCGTTGATTCAGCCGCCAGCTATAATAAGCCACCATCAAGGAATGATCCAGGGTCGTAATGCTGCCATGCTGGATATAATCCTTCATCACCTGCAGCTTTCCTTCATTCATTAATTGAAGCACTGTTTCAGAAAATAATGTGAGCTGTTTATCCGGCATCAAATCCCTCCTGCATGTTCTATTATACATATTTTGTCGATAAATGTCACAGGAATTTTGAGAATCTTCACTTTGGCTGACAAAATTTCTTTTAAACATATTCGATCGCTTTTTTTCCTGACATATGTTCGATATCAATGCGTACGATCAAGGCTGCAGGACCTGCTTTTCGTATTTCTTCATCTTTCAGATGCCGGGCAATCTCTTTAGAATACTTATCCGCCAAGGCATCAAAGGCTTTTCTGCGTTCATCCTCATCATCCACAAGAAATGCCGTTCCATAAACGATGACACTCTTATAATAGGTAGTAAATTTCTCAGGTACGATCGTATCATCATCCACCACACAAAAAGATACCTTGGGATTTTTTATGATCGCATCGATCTTATGACCGCTTTTTGCACAATGAAAATATAATGTCTGATTGACTCGTGCATAGCTCAAAGGAATAGGATACGGATATCCCTCTAACCCATACACACATAATACACCATGTGTATTACGATCTAATATCTCTATGATTTCTTTTTCATCCATTTTCTGTTTAAAACGTCTCATTTCTTTCATATGTTACCTCTTTTTCTCAATTTTAATAGTCCGGCCATCTCACAAATGACCTCTCTTACGAATAATTGATATTTGCTTTGATCATGCTCATCTTTGATCAGAAGACTTTCTTCATCAATATCATCAAGATCATAGTAAAATACGCCAGCAAAATTTTTTGAGATACTGTCTAAAGGCTGGGAAGCAATGAATTTCTCATGGCTTTCATCACACAAATAGAAGCTTTGATCTTCTGAAACATCTTTAAAATCACGACAATATTCAAAATTATCCCCGACCAGTGCATAAGCATCGATCCATGCACTGCGAAGCCTTCCGCCATGTTCATGAGCCAGCTGCTGATAATAGTCTTTCATCTCGATCGGACTCAATTCTTTTCCCTGCGGACTTTTCACATGTGAGCCTGCCTGGATGGGATCATCGTAAGGATAATCTAAAAACAGAATCGAGCTGTCCAGTGCAATGGCCGAAAGACCGCTTCTTTGTGAATAATGGCGTGCCTTGATCAGTGCATTTTCATAAGAGGTCGCCCCATATTCTACCGGCTCTTCGATTCCCAGATCTTTCCCCAGCACAAATTCACAGTCGTAATCTTTAAAATACTCTTCAAAATATCTTTTCTTCGCCATAGAAGCACTGCCTATAACGATCTTCATATCAATATCCCAATTCCTTATTCACACATATGATATGAATCCGCTGAGGTGTATAGCTGCTTGAAATTACTGTATATTCACGACAGATCTTAATCGGAGAATTACAGTGTACACAGTGTCCGACCTGTACGCATGGATTATTTTTATGTAAGCGAATATTATTTTTCACAGCCGCAATTTCTTCGACCCTTTTAACTGCATCCTCGATATTTTCAACGATCTTATTGATCCCTACGATCACGATTACCTTTTTAGGACCGAATATCATGGCTGCCACACGATTACCGGTGCCATCTACATTATATAATTCACCCTTTTGAGTGATCGCATTTGAGCTTGTCAGATAGACATCTGCGCTAAAACATTCACGATAGAGCTTTTGTACATCCTCGCAGTTCTCACGATCCAAATAGGTGATATCCTTCCTGCTTCTTAGAAGATCGATGATTCCACATTCACTTAAGGTGACGCTTCCGCCATGACTGACAACATCCCCTTCATGAATCAGCTGACCGACCAGTTCACGACATTCTTCAACGGTTTCCACATAATCAAAGCAAAAACGATTTAATTCACAATTTCTTTTTAATTCTTCTATATTCATAACTACCTCACATCACAAACATCATTAAAAATTGCGCAATCAGATAACCTAATTCCATCGAAAACGCAAATAAAAGCACCTGTACCTGTACCGGCTTCTTTACATTACAGAATTTTTCAAACTGAATACTGCTCAGTCCAATGAAAGCAAAGGCAAAACTAAATAAATAAATGACAACACTTAAGATTTTATACAGATTCATATCAAAACCTCCACATCATCATTATACACTAAAAGTTAAACCATTTCCTTATAAAAGATTTAGGCTTTACTTCAGCCATACAAAAGCTATTCCTTACAAAGCTTCCTTCAATTTTAATTCCCTTGGTATCACCCAGATAAAAAAACAAGGTTGATTTATAGAAATATACCTTCCTGCTTTCTGTTTCTAATTCATCTGTCGCACCCTCAAGCCATTCATAAAAGCTATTCTCACTGACATGATCCAACATATCATTGACAAGATCGACGATTTCCTTTTTTCTCTCGATCAACTGAGTTTCCTTTGAATCAAATACGATGATAAAACGAAGATCCTTTGATTTCGATTCCACAGGCATACTAAAAAAGAAAAAACAGAGTAAGACAGATAAAATCACTTTCCGCATAAGATCACCTAATTAGATATTCCCCAAAAAATATAAAAATATACAAAAAGCATTCAATGATGACCATCAAATGCTTTGTTTCCTTAATCGTATGGTTTATAAGTGACTTCTTTTGTATTAAAATCAATGAAAAGCTGGAAAGCCTTGCGATTTTCATCCTCATCCCAGATCTCTACAAACTGCGGAGTTACTTCAATCAGGATTTCTGTATCGACATGAGAATAAGCATTATAGCTCTGCCATAGATATTCCTTATATTTCTTTTCAAATGTACGTCCTTCTTCATCTACGACCAATCCCAGATTTTTCGCAATACCTTCTACCTGAACACCATTGAAGCACATTGCTACCCGGTTGTTTTGAAAAAGCTGTTGTGTCTTACGGAAATTCTTATCCGTTTTAAAATAGATCTTATCATTATAGAAGATACAGCTGACGTTGCGAACCATCGGATAATTATCCACACAGCTTGCCAGTGCCATGATCTTCCAATCGCCTAACTTTTGATCCATTATTTTTTTTGCTTCATTAAATTCCATAAACATACTCCTTTCCTTATATGATTCCTTGAATGGCCATGACCGCAAAGATAACGGTTGCGCAAATAAATAAGCCTAAGATCAGGAATCCTAAATACTTGTTTTCTGAACCTTCCTTTTTGTCAACAAGATTTGTATAACGCAAAGCAGAAACAACAGGCTTATATAGAAATAATGTGATACCTGCATTTAAGCCGCTCTTTAAAAGGTTAAACGGAATGATTCCCGGTACCATCATGGCAATGACCGCTTCTCTTGGCATGCCATAATAGATCGGAGTAACGATATAATTCCAGATCACCATCATGATCACCGTACAGATGACACCTGATACCAGACCGATCAAGGCTCCTTTTTTCGTATGCAGCTTCTTATAGATAAAGGCTGCCGTACAAGCAAAAGCACAAGTTGATACCATGTTCATCACAACATCCAGGATCGTTCCTCCACGGTACATCAGCTCCAACACTGAAGTGATGCCGCTCATCAAAAGTGAAACCATCGGTCCATAAATAAAACCACCGATCACGATGACGATATCCTTTGGGTCATAGCTCAAAAAGGAAACAGCCGGCACCATTGGAAAATGAACCAGTACATTGATAACAACAGCCATGGCACAAAGAATACCGATCGTAGTAATTTTCTTTGTATTCATCATATCCCTCCTATCACAAAGAAAAACGTGCCTAAAATATCCTTCTAGGTACGTGTACTTGCTATATTAGGAATACAACAAAATACTCTTCTTTCATCCAGACTATAACTGTTGCTATCGGAGTTTCACCGATTCGGCCAATTGCTTGGTTCGCGGAGTATACCGCCAGTAGAGAATTTCACTCTGCCCTGAAGTTTATTTTATGCATTTTTATAATACTCCTCTTATAAGGACTTGTAAAGCCCCTTTAAAATAAAATTAAAATAACTATTGAAAAAATTTGCTTAGCGAAGTACAATAATAAAGCAATCGGGATGTAGCACAGCTTGGTAGTGCGCTTGTTTCGGGAACAAGAGGTCGTCGGTTCAAATCCGGTCATCCCGACCATGAAATTGTAAGCGGGTTGAAACCCGTTTTTTTTATTCAAACCCTGTCTGAGTGATATATAAACAAAAGAGATCTCCAATGATAGAAACCTCTTTATCGAATTATTCTGAAACCATGAATTCATATTATATTTTATCAATCTTTTAAAATTAAGATATCAATTTTATATATCCTTATTCATCTTTTTCTATAAAATTCAGATTTCTTTCATCACCTGCCTGCCAATCAAAAATAAAATTTCCTAATATAAACTCAATTCCAGTTCCTAATTACATTTTTTTCTCAAGCACATTACTAACAATAATTAATATAACGGGTTGAACGGTAATGATTGCTCCAGTGATCATTGCCGGAATTACATAATCTAAGCAAATAAATATGACGGTTGATAAACCTAATAAGATTGTATTCACTATATTGGTCACATTTCCTGCTTTTTCCTTAATCATGATATTACGTTCGTCCATAACACTTATTTTATAATCGGCATCATTTTTCATCATCTTGTCATGCAAAATTTGAACATGGGAAACACCACAAATTGCACTAAATAAAATCGCAAGACCAATGTCTGCCATTTTTGAAAAATCTGTAAAAAGAATAATAAGGACTAACAATAATGAAAGGATATAACCCATATACCAAATTTGATTTTTATTTTTCATCTTCTTTTTCCTCCTCATAGATAAAGATTTCTTCAATGTTCATGTGGAAGTATTTTGCAATTTTAAAAGCTAATAAAATTGAAGGATTGTATCGTCCATTCTCTAAAGAACCTATTGTTTGGCGAGATACTTCTAGTGCGGCAGCTAACTCTTCTTGCTTGATACCTCTCTGCTTTCGTAATTCTTCCAATCGGTTTTTCAAAATGTCCTCCTTCCTATGGAAAGTTTACTTTCCATATTCCCATTATAACAAATAAACATTTTATGTCAAGCATACTTTCCATTTTTTATTTTATATCCGTAACAAAATTTCCTCAGCGATCTTTCTGATATTATTCATCTCCTGTATCCATATTGAAATATCAGATTAAACACCTTTCAATAGGATGAGCACTGATGAAAAGCCTGCTTTGGGTATTTCCACTGATATTGTCATGAATGATAGAAAGAAAATACAAGCCAAAAGAACTAACGAAACATATTATAAGTCTTAATCGTCAAATTGCATGATTCTTTCTACCCAAGTAAAAAAATGACCCATTCTTTGACTTTTTAAGGTCAATTTAAAGTCATTTTCTTTTTTAATATTCAAAATATGTTTTATTTGAGTTACCTTTTTATTCAAAATCAGGCGTTACGACCGGTTGTCCGTTTTCATCAAGCAAGGGTGTAAAGCCTGCGGCATTTCCGTTTCTATGAAATATATAATTGACACCTGTTACTGTATCTACCCAGATTTCAAATACTTCAAGACTTCCCTGCACATAAGTTTTCTTAAAACGATCCATCAAATTACCTCCTGAATCATGGTTCATGAACCATATTTCTTTTGATATTTTACTCATCTTCATCCTCATCATCAACAAATCTCACATTATTGTCATAATGTACAAAAAAAGGAGATTACTCTCCTATATGATTAAAGATAAATAACATGCGGTCTTTACCGCTCATATCTTTGATGACTTCAATACGGCTGTTTGGAAAATATTGCTTAGCCAATGCGCTTAGACGTTCTTTTTGGTCATAACCCATTTCAAAGGCCAGCATGCTTTTTTCTTTTAATAAAAACTGACTTCTTTCAAAGATGATCCGGTAAAATTTTAATCCATCTTCACCGCCAAATAAAGCTACATGAGGCTCATAATCCTTGACGCTATGTTCCACTTCCTCATGAATGGGAATATAGGGAGGATTTGAAACAAGAATATCGACCTTTATATTCTTTTCGATGAGTGGTTCACACATATCCCCTACTAAGAAAGTCACATCAACATTGAGATTTTGTGCGTTTTTCTTAGCTGTTTCAATAGCTTTTTCTGAAATATCACTGGCTGTCACCTGAAGGTTGTCCTCTTCTTTTTTCAGGGTGATGGCAATGGCACCGCTCCCGGTACCGATATCACATACCTGTACTTTTTGGCCACCGAAATATTCATCATAATAAGCCAAAACATTCGCAACCAATTCCTCTGTTTCAGGACGTGGAATCAAGACATCTTCATTGACAATAAATTTATAGCCATAGAAATACTCATAGCCTAAGATGTGCTGTAAAGGTTCTCCTGTCAGCAATAAGGCAAATTTCTCATTAAATTCCTGAAGGATATCTTCACTGATCTCATCCTCAAATTCCATATAGAGATCATGGTTTTCTTTACCGGTGATTTCCATCATCAAAAGCATGGCGGCATTTTCCGAAAGGTTTCTTGCCACCATCTGCTTTTTCGCATTCATCAGACATTCACGATAATTCATGTTTATTTTCCTGCCAGCTTTAATTTCTGGTCATATTCCTCTAAGGCAGCCAGAATATCACCGAGCTTGCCTTCCATCACACGATCCAGCTGATTCAATGTAAAGTTGATACGATGATCTGTCACACGGTTTTGAGGATAATTGTAGGTACGAATCTTCTCACTGCGATCTCCCGTACCGATCTTATTTCTTCTCTCTTCACCGGCCTTAGCCGCTTCTTTTTCCATATGATCTTCATAAACACGGGCACGGATCAGACGCATGGCTGTTTCTTTATTTGCGTGTTGGCTTCTGCCATCCTGACATTTTACGACGATGCCTGTCGGCTTATGAACGATACGAACGGCAGAATCAGTCTTATTGATATGCTGTCCGCCTGCTCCGCTTGAACGGCAGGTTTCGATTTCCAGGTCATTTGGATCAATATCAAAATCATCCTCTTCGACTTCCGGTGATACCAGTACCGTAGCCGTGGAAGTATGGATCCTTCCTGCCGATTCGGTCTTAGGCACACGCTGCACACGATGACTGCCACTTTCAAATTTTAAGGCACCATAAGCATGCGGTCCTTTTACCATAAAACTGATCAGTGAAAAACCACCTGCTTCCGCAGGACTTTCTTCCATCACTTCTATCTTCCAGCCGACTGTTTCCGCATAGCGGCTATACATACGGAATAAATCACCCGCAAAAATATTTCCTTCATCACCGCCGGCTGCTCCACGAATTTCCACGATGGCATTGTTTTCATCCATCGGATCTTTAGGAATCAGTAAGATTTCTAATTTCTGATGAAGCTCTTCTTTCTTAGGCTCCAATTCTTCGATTTCCATCTTCGCCATTTCTTTCATTTCTTCATCTTTTTCTGAAAGCAGTTCATGTGCTGCTTCTAATTCTTCATTTACTTTTTTATATTCCGCATATGTTTCAACGACCTGTGTCAAAGAAGCCTGTTCCTTGGCATACTTTGCCATCAAGCGATTATCCGCCAGTGTTTCAGGCTTTAATAAAAGCTCACCCAATTCATTATATCGAGAAACAATGCTTTCAAGTCTTTCTATCATTGGATTCATGAATGTTCCCTCCTTTTCCTTCTAATAAATAAAATTATAGATGGCTCATTTTAAGATTTCCCACCGATCGTCTTTTTTCCCGGAACACAGTGACAATGACGACAACGGGCTTCATATGATTCACTGGCACCTACAAGAATGATCGGATCCTTATAATTTGCCGGTTTTCCATTGATGATGCGCTGGGTACGGGTAGCAGGTGCCCCACATTTTGTACATACGGCTGTCAGCTTCGTTACAAACTCGGCCTGAGTGACCAGTCTTGGCATGATGCTGAATGGTTCACCACGAAAATCCATATCCAAGCCGGCACACATGACACGTTTTCCCTGATCGGCAAGATAGTTGCAGATATCGACGATATCCTCATCAAAAAACTGTACCTCATCGATCGCAATGACCTCCGCATCCTTACAAAGCTTCAAGATTTCGGCAGAATCTTTGATTGCATAGCTTTCAACGCTCGTACCGGCATGCGAAACCACCTTATCCACGCTATAACGATTATCAATGCTCGGTTTAAATACGACGATCTTCTTTTTCGCAAAATGTAAAACATTGATCCTTCGGATCAGCTCTTCGGTCTTGCCCGCAAACATACAGCCGGTAATAACTTCGATCCAGCCCTCTTTATATTGTTGATACATAATTTCACCTCGAATACCCATACATTATACACAAATCTTGTGAAAGAAAAAAGGACTTAATGTCCTCTTTTTCTTATTTAAGTCCGTATTTCTTATTGAATTTCTCAATTCTACCTGCAGCAGCTGCAAATCTCTGTCTTCCGGTATAGAATGGGTGACAGTTTGAACAAGTATCAACTCTCAATGACTTAGCTGTTGAACCTGTTTCAAATTCAGCGCCGCATGAACTACATTTCACAGTAATGCGATTGTAAGTAGGGTGAATTCCTTTTTTCATCTTTCATTCTCCTTCCGCCTTGAGTGTCTGATCGACCCAAAGTAAGTGCTAATACATGATACCATCAAAAGAAAGCTAAATCAAGTATTTTTTGTGATATTTTCATCAATAAGAGCCATCGTTTCCTTTATTTATTTAAAATCATTCTTACGGTGTGGGCGATTCACAAACAAAAGAGGTCTTATAAAGTACGCTGTACTTTCTTATTCATCAACAGATAGGATATAACAGCAAATATTACCGAAATCAGAAAAGCTATCGCACTGGAAACAAAAGAGAGCTTAGGACCGATTTCATAAATAAATCCTGCAAACAGTGAACCGCCCACCATGCCTAAAGAACGCATCGAATTATAGACACCTACCATCAGACCATTCTCATCCGGCTTCGCAAACAATGAGATCATGGCCTGAAGCAACGGCTGATAAACAGCATTAAAGCCAAAGAAGACTACATTCATGATAATAAACGGAACGACATTATCAAGGATGATGATGCTTATCATCATCAAAAAGCATATACCTAAAACAGGAATGATCGATTTTAGGATATTTGTTTTCTTCATCAGCAGCACACAGATCGTAGAATTGGCAAGCAAGGTAATAAAGCCAACCGCTGCCTTTAATAATCCATTATATGATGGCGGAAAGCCATACTGATCTTTTATGAAATAATTGAAGCATTGTTCATAACATGTGCTGGCAAAGGAAGTCGCTGCACAGACTACCAAAAAGACAAAGATAGCCATCGTCATGATATGGCGTGAGTCAAGAATGGCCTGAAAAGGATTGGATTGGTGAAGCAGACTTTTCCATGAAAAGCGTTCACTGGTCGGTGCATCACCTAAAAACAATAAATAGAGTACCCCGATCAATGCCAAACCTGCCACCTGGCATATAAATGTCAACGGAAGTGAGATATCTCCTAAAAAGCCTCCGATCATATATCCGAAAGCTGAGAATATCGCATTGAGCGTAACACTGGTTGCCAGATCCTGCCCTTTCTTTTCATCTAATGAATTTTCAATGACATAAAGGATGTTGCAAACAGAAATACCGCCGATGAAAAAGCCTCCGATAAGACGTGCCACGATGATCTGCCATTCGCTCGTCGACATACTGAAAAGGGCCTGCGCAAAAGAATATCCAAAGAAACAGTAGCCGGTGATACGAGCGGTTCCTACACTTTTTGAAAATTTGCCCCAAAAGGGTGAGAAAAGAAAGTTAGTAAGAGCCATACAGGCAAAGGCCACACCAAACATATAATCATTAAGATGCAGATTTTGGATAAAGGTCGGTGTTATCGGATGAGCAAAATTCGCAACTAATGAATATAGGACGATCATGATAAATAAGCGGCGAATCGAAATCTTTTTCATACTTCACCTTATTTGATCAAATGAAAGTTTTCCTGTCTTCCGGCAAGATAATAGACCTTTCCACCGGTAAATAAGACATCTGTTTCAGCTCCAAAGGTCAATGTAACATTCCAGCTTTTGACCTCACACTTACAATTCAGCTCCAATGAATATGCGGTATTGTCATACAGCAGATAATCACCGGAGCCCGGTACGCCATTCTGCATATCCCACAGACCGATCGTCGGACCGGCCGCATGACCATGAAAACCGATCGGATGAGTATAGATACAAGGCTCGATTCCTTCTTCTTTTGCCTGTTTCAATGCCTTTGCCAATACCTCATTACCACTTCTTCCGGCTTTAAAATGAGAGATCGTAATATCCTGAAGGCGATTGACCGTCTTCATGACCTGTTTCAATTCCTCAGGTGCATCCGTTTCATCCAATTTCAGCACATAGGCATTTTCCTGGGTATCGGTACATAAATTCAGATAGCGGAAACCTACATCACAGTGCAAGAGATCACCCGGCTGGATCACTGTTTCCCCAAACACTTCATTGACCTCAGCACGGCGTACGGATACTTCAAAATCAAACCATGGTTCAAGACCTAATTCTTTACATTTTTCAAGCATGAAATACTTTACATCGGCATTGGTCGTGACACCCGGCAGGATGACCTTGCTTGAAAATGCCTCTGCAATCAAAGCATGTGCTATTTGCATGATGCCGGTATAGGCCTGCATTTCCTCTTCGCTGCGCGTTTCAAGCCAGCCTACACAGACATTCTCAGCACTGACGACCTTTTTCTTTTGATCCTCATCTAAAGCTGCCATGATCGTTTCATACAGGCTATGGGAAAGTCCATCCGCAAAAGCAAAGGTATTTGAGAAATTTAAACCGATTTTATTTGGATTGCATGAAGCAATCATCCGATGAAGACATTCCATCTGTGTTTCACACGGACTCTCTTCCCCCTTGCCTTTCTTTCCAAAAGGCATCAGGGCATCCTTATCCTGCCAATCCGATCCTTTCGGATTGTTCCATACCGATTCATATACATCATCTAAACCGACATTCGGCCGTGTCAATGCATAACGCTTTACCACACCGTCTTTTTGTAAATGAAACAATAAAATCGTCAGACGTCTTGCCGTCATCATCGCACAAGGAACCAAGGTTTTCAAAACAGGATCCTCATTATATTCGTTGCAGGCAACTACCCAGCAATCGATTCCACTGCGTTTCATCACAACAGGCAGGATCGTATCTAAACGATGCACGAGCCATTTATCTAAAAGTGCTTCCTGTTCACGATAAGGCAGGATCTTTTTCTTAAATTCATCGACGCTTACCTTTTGTACTAAAAAATCTTCTTTTGATATCACCACTTATATTCCCTCCCTTCAAATAACAAAATCACCGTGTTCCATGATGACCACTTCCTGACCATCAAAAGTAATGCCAACAAC
Source organism: Traorella sp. mt218 (assembly GCF_055420025.1). Classification (NCBI taxonomy): domain Bacteria; kingdom Bacillati; phylum Bacillota; class Erysipelotrichia; order Erysipelotrichales; family Erysipelotrichaceae; genus Traorella; species Traorella sp. mt218. Next base: position 26,049 of record NZ_JBVAYM010000017.1, on the reverse strand, counting down.
CTTCGTTTCAGGTGTTCCGATCATAAAATCATTATGACTGGTTGCCACATTGACCCCATGTGCCAAAAGTTCTTGATCGCTCATCGAGGCACCGTTTTTTATATTGCTTGAAAAGCTTTGTCCAAAAGCCAGATGACAAGCAGCATTTTCATCGATCAGCCCATTATAGAAAATACGATTCATCCGCTTGATCGGAGAATTTTTCGATACTAACGCAACCTCCCCTAAACGACGGGTCGTTTCATTTTTAAAAAGAGCATCCCGAAGCAATTCTTCATTAGCGCTGGCATGACAGTCAACAGCCTTTCCATCTTTAAAGGTAATCGAAAAATCAGTCACTAATTTTTGTGACATCATAAGTGGAAAAGAAGCATATGCCACACCATTCACGCTGCGATAATCCGGATCCGTAAAGATCTCCTCTGTCGGCATATTGGCAACATAAGGCTCCTTGACCTTGCTTGACCCCATATCCGCAGCACTGGTCCAGATATGATCTTTTACAAGATCCATCGTGATATCCGTACCCAATTCACTTGTGATATGCAATGATCTAAAATTATAATCATTCAGCTTCGCTGAGATCTTTCCTAAGCTTTCACAATGTTTATGCCAGTTTTCAACAGGATCACTTTCATCATCAATACGCATCATCTTACACAAGGCCTCTTCCAATCGGATCAGGGCCTCATGGTCACTTAATTCAGGATAGACCTTTCTGGCCCAATTCACATTCGGATATACGGTGCCTGTCCATTTCAAGGTACCCGCATGGATATATTTCCGAACGACATTTCGCAATTCATTGCTGCTGAAACCTTTCGCTAATAAATGATCGCTTGGAACATCTTCATTCAAGGTCGGATAGCTTCCCATCAATGACATTTGTACACAGTCCTGACGAAGATAGTAATCCAGCGATTCCTTCTTCCATTCAGGAAGTTCTTTTAAAGTATCTGTATCACAATGCAAGGCTCTTAAATGTTCTATCTGTGCATCCTCTAAATGTACGACAACATCCTTTGCTCCCATCATAAAAGCTTCCTCTGTCAAACAACGTGCCAGATCCAAGGCATCCGTACAGGTCTGAAGCAAAAGGATCTGACCCTTTTGAAAATTCACCCCGATCTCTAACAATACACGGGCATATTTCTTCAACCGTATTGGATTCATTTGCGTTTCTCCAATTCTTTCATAAGAACCTTTTTGATCTGAGCCGCTGCTTTTTGCGCATCCTCATTTGATACCACATTATTAAACAGCGGTGCCAATTCCATATCCATCTTCGCCTTATTGATCCTTCGCTGGGCACTTGCCTGGTCATCCTTATATAATTCATTGATCTGTTTTTCAAGCTGTTCAAAATTTTGCGGCATCACAAAGAAAGCGATGCTTTCCGGCATATTCAGCTTGATCGGACCTACACCTTGTGCTTCAACCTCAATCAGGACATTCTTTCCCTTGCTTTGAAGAAATTCGACCTGCTGCTTCGGTGTTCCATAATAATAACCATTAAATTCGGTATATTCCAAAAGCTCTTTATTACGTACTGATTCCGCAAACTCTTTATGCGTAACGAAATAATAATCCTTGCCATCTACTTCATCCGGACGTTGCGGGCGGGTAGTTTCTGAAATAGAATAAAACAGCTTTAAATCTTTATCCTGAAGCAGGATATCTCGAATATCTCCTTTTCCTACTGAGCTTGCGCCGCTTAAAATTACTACAAGTCCTTTTGTCATAATATCCCCCTTTTATTTTGCCGCACTAACGACCGTACATAAAAGCTTATATGTGCGATCAAAGCTTTCCAGATCCAACTCTTCGTCAGGCGTATGCACGTGGGCTGAAACAGGTCCTAAAGAAATGATATCCATATCCGGAACCAGGCTGCAGAATACACCACACTCACAGCCGCCATGTCCGGCTACCATTTCAAGGTCTTTATCATAAAGCTTTTTGACAGCAGCTTTATAGATATCGCGCATTGGTGAAATTTCATTATAATTCCATCCCGGATAACGTGCAGACGTTTCCATATCAAAGCCCAGGCGCTTTGCCAATACCGATAAAATATTGACCAGATTATCAATACCGCTTTCAATCGCACTGCGGACAGATATGATCAATTCTACCTGATCATTTTTTGTCGTAACGACACCTAAGTTCAAAGAAGTCAGGGTTAAGCCTTCAATGGCCATCGAGCGGTGCTGGAAACCATTCGGCATCAGATAAGCATAATCCATCAGATCATCACTGTCCTTTTGAATTGCTTTATAAGGAGCCATGGCTGTTTCCTCAAATTTTAATGTAAAGCCGGCATCACTAAATTCAAGTTCTGTGGAAATATCCTTCGCTGAAGATTCAAAATATGCCTGAAGCTCTTCTTTTGGTGTAACTGATGCGAAAACGACATCTGCTTCTCGGGGAATGGCATTGTCCTTCAAACCGCCATCATATGAAACAAGCTGAATCTGAGCGCCTTTTAATACCGCTTCCTTTACGACGCGGATCGCCAGCTGATTGGCATTTCCTTTTTCTTTATGGATCTCACCACCCGAATGGCCACCACTCAGACCAGTGATATGAAGCGCATAAGTCGGAGCGCTATTCTCTTCCATGGTAAGCTTTTTGGTAAGGTTACACTGACAGCCTCCTGCCGATGAGAGCATGGTCGTCGTTTCGCCCCCGCCATCAAGAGAGATCATGCGATGTGAATGGATATCCTCAGCTTTGAGATTCATGGCTCCTAAAAGACCAATTTCTTCCTGAACCGTGAAAATACATTCAAGTGGCGGATGGGCCAGGCTGTCATCTTCCAAGATGGCCAGCATATAGGCCACTCCCGTACAGTCATCAGCGCCTAAGGTCGTTCCCTTTGCCCGCAAGATGCCATCTTCTACATATAATTTTAAAGGATCTTTTTCAAAGTCATGATCACAGTCTTTATTTTTTTCACACACCATATCGATATGTGCCTGCAGGATCAGGCTGCCGGCATCTTCATATCCCTTTGACCCATCCTTATAAACGATGACGTTATACATATCATCCTGTTTATACTTCAATCCGTGTTCTTTCGCAAAAGCCACGATATAATCGCTGAGTTCCTTTTCGTTTTTGCTGCCATGCGGTATTCTGGCACATTCTGCGAAAAAGAAACGCGGACGATTTGTAATTTCAAATTCCATTGTACTTCCCTCCTATTTCAGATATTTTTCCATCCATTGTGTAATCTCATTCAATCGGCGCAGACGATGCAATGGCTTTCCGCTTCTGGACAATTCATGATTTTCTCCCTTAAATGCCACAAGCTTTGTTTCTACTTTACGGCATTTCAAGGCAGTGTACATCTGAAGTGCTTCCCATACCGGACAGCGATAATCTTCGATTGAATGAATAAACAATGTAGGTGTCTTGACATGATTCACATACTTTAAAGGTGACATATCCCATAATTCCTGCTGACAGTCATAAAGGTCATCAAACTCCTGTTCGATCGGGAAATCAATGCCATAATCACTGGCACAAACCTCACTGATCCAGTTTGAGATTGAACGCTGTGAAGCGGCCGCTTTAAAGCGATCAGTATGACCCACGATCCAATTGGTCATATAACCCCCATAGCTGCCTCCGGTAACCCCTAAACGTTCTTTATCTATTGCAGGATAAAGCTTGAGCACCAGATCACAGAAATCCATCAGATCTTCATAATCAATCTTGCCAAAATTCCGGCGCAGATCCGCAAAGGCATTTCCTCGTCCATCCGATCCCCGCGGATTACAGAAAAAGACAAAATATCCTAAATTTGCCCAGGCCTGCATCTCATGATAGAAGACCTCACCATAGGCTGTCTTAGGTCCGCCATGGATATCCATGATTGCAGGATAGGATTGGTGAGGATCATAATCCTTCGGTTTCAATACCCAGCCTACGATCGGCGTTTCTTTATCAAGTATCACTTTTTCAGGATGGGCAACATAAACATCCTTCAATACCTCTTCGTTCAGACAGGTCAATTGTTCCAGTTTGTCATCCTTTTGGACATAGACCTCCTGTAATTTCTGATCTTTCATCGCAATCAGATAGATCTCATCATCTTTTACGACAAAATCATCACAGGAGCCTTCAAAATCCACGACCTTTTCAAGTCCGTGATCCGTTAACCGGACAACAATGCTGCGTGAACCATCTGTCGTAATAAAATAAGCCTGATCATTCTTCTTTAAAAAGTTTTTGACGCGTCCAAAGCGGCAGTCACTGCCAACGCTGTTATACATGCTGTATTCATTATCTGCCACAAGATACATCGTCTTATCTCTCAGCTCATAAAACTTTGCCGCTTCCATCGCTCCGTATTCCTTCGCAAAAGTTCCTAAGACGATAACCTTCTGATCCTGAAAAAAGACCCTGCTGATCTGCATGACATCATCAAACAAGACAGATGTATCACCGCTGACCACATTCATTTTCCAGACATGGCTCCATTTCCCCTTAAATGATGTATAATCAACTCCACAATAAACAAGTTCATCACCACAGATATCATAGCTTTCTACATCAATCGTTTCTTTTACAAGATCCTTGATCTCATGTGTTTTCCGGTTCACTAACAAAAGTGTCGAACGATTACCATTTATGATTCCCTCACCATTGAAAAAGAAGGGATATTCATCAAGGATGATATAGTCATCATCTTTTTTCTTATTCTCTAATGCTTGTTTTTGTTCTTCCTCACTAAGATGATGATAATGAGGCAAAGAGCGTTGGATCACAGCATTGACCAGATAATAATCTTCATTGAAGACTTCGATCTTATTCACGATGCATGGCAGAGAGAAAGAATCACATTCTTTGCCATCTGACAGAGAGATACGCACAAAACGGGTATGGATCAGCGGATTTTTCTCATCATTTTGGACCATGAGCAGCGAATCATCTAAGGGATAGATGACACAACGCTTCATCCATTCCCCTGCAAATACTTCCTGACGGCTCTTTGTATCCATGACATGCATTCTTTGCTGATAATCATTATTTTCCAAATCTGTACGACTTTCTACATAAGCAAGCCTGCTTCCATCCAAAGAAAGCGTCAGATCCGATAAGAAACGATATTGGGTAAATAAATCCAGTTGGATAGATTTCATAACTGATCTCCTTTATTTAAATCATGTAGATGCTGTTGCGCCCTGAAGCTAAAAATGATACTTCATTTCCTTCTAAAACAACGCTTTCCTCGGTAAAGATATAAGTGTCACGCTGATAACAGTCTAAATATTCAATGATGCTTAATTCTAATGCATAAGCGGTATGATCATGCAGCTTCAGATCACCTTTGACAGGGATCGGATGCTGATTTGAAAACAAACCGATCGTCGGTCCGGCTGCGTGTCCGTGGAAACCCAGAGGATGGGTATATAAAACAGGCCTCAATCCCTCTTTTTTCGCCATTTCTATACTGTTGACGAATACTTCATTGCCGCTGGCACCAATTTTCATATTGGATCGTACGATATCCTGAAAACGATGATTCCGCTCAACTGCCCTTACCAGCTCAGCCGGTATTTGAGTTTCGCCTTCCTTTGATACATAACATAGACGCTGGGTATCGGTACACAGATTTAAATAACGAATACCAAAATCACAATGAAGCAGATCGCCTCTTTCAATCACACAGCCTTCACCATGCATGCCATCTGCTCGCTGTAAATCGATTGTCGATTCAAACCATGTCACAATACCGAGATCATTGACACGCTGTTCCATATAATCCATCAGATCACGACAAGTCGTCTTGCCCGGCACGATCCTCTCTTTAGAAAAAGTGTCCTCGATGATCTCAACTGCGATCTTCATGACCTCCGGGTAAATTTCAAGCTCTTTTGGTGAACGTGTTTCCAGGAAGCGAATGCCGATATCATCACTGCTTACAAAACGATCGGTCAATTCCTTCGGCAATTCGTTCATGAGCTGACGATATAAACCAACAGATAAACCATCTGTATAGGCAAAGTGGTCGGATACATCGATGGCGATCTTTTGCGCATCAAGACGTTGCAAGACCCTTGTCAGGGCTTCCATCTGTGTTTCTTTTTGCGCATCATAATCTTGGACATAATATCTTTCCAATTCATCATCATGCATATTCACACAATATCGTTCAGCTTTTCCGTCTTTCATCGCCAATACCAGAATGGTCGTCCGCCGGGCTGTCACAAACCTTGAAGGCGTCAGGGCATGAAACAGCGGATCCTCATTATATTCACGGCTGGCAATGATCCAGGCATCAATACCACATTCAAGCATGAGCGGCGGTAAGATATCGTCTAAACGTTCTTTTAAGATTTCATCTTTTAATTCATTCTGTTTTGCTAAAGATAACATAGGCATCCTTTCAGATTCTAATTAAAATCAATTCCTGCTGCGGTTCGGCAAGCCATTCTGTGCCATGCTCGGTAATAACGACATCCTCTTCGATACCAACACGTCCCCATGGCGTTTCAATGCCCGGTTCGATCGTAAAGACATTGCCAACACGTAATGGCGTATCGATCAGTTCAGGACGATTATAACGTGGCCGCCGGTTTGCCAGGATCGTTCCTCCATCATGTGTCTGGTGACCGACCTGATGACCCAAGGCTGCATTCCATGAATCATAGCCTTCATCTACGATCTTATGACGGGCAATCTGATCAACCTGGAAACCGGTAACCCCTTCACGCATGAATTCTTTGGCTTCCTTGATCGCATCGCGTACAAGGTAAAAAGCCTTCTTCACCTCTTCAGGTGCATCCTCTTCATCTTCCTTCAATACATAATACATTCTCTGTAAATCAGAACAGTAACCATCCTTGCTTACACCATAATCGATATTGATGAGATAACCTTCTACGATAGGTGTTGAAACGATGCCCATATGTCCGCTTGGAACATTTGGATCTACGCTGACACCCGGACACTGTGAATCTGCCCATGACATGCCATAACCATCCTCATATGCCACTTCATGGAGAAAATTAAAGATATCCAGTGATGTCGTTCCCTTTTTACACATTTCAGGCACTCTTCTTAAATATTCATCAGCCTTAACGGCACAATGACGGATCTTTTCAATCTGCGTGCTCGTTTTCCTGCCACGGACATCCGATACGATCGGAAAAGCACTGACCGTTTCCATTTTAAAATCCAAACGTCTGAATACACGCTCAAGCATCTTATACATGCCCACCGTCAAGCCATCGGCTGCGGCATCTGAGCTGCTGTAATCCAGCGCCAAGCGTTTTGGTTTTAATTTTGAAAGAACCTCATAAATCGACTCTTCCATCGTTGCCTGATACTCAACCACCTCATCAATGCCTTCGATCAATTTATATCCTTCGACATCTAAAGGCGAAACGATCGCAATACATTTTCCTTCGGCAGTGAAAATAAGGGTCGTTGCAATAATAAAATCCATATCACCTAAAACTGGAAGAACCGGTTCGCTTTTCATGATGCTCTCTCTTCCGGTAATCAGCCATGCATCAACTTGATTCTCACGAAGAGCTTCATATATGATAGGTAATTTTTCCTTATCTAAGTACATTGATTAACCTCCTTTATAAATCAAGCGAAGAGCTTCCTTTCAGAAACTCTCGCTTAATATTTTTTTATTCAGGTACCTGTATATACCAGAATACATGATTACCCTGAGGTGAGCTGATATAACCACTGACTCCCTGCTTTCCTAAGCAGATCTGCTTATAACCAAACAATGGAACGGTATAGGCCATTTCTTCAACCAGGTATGTTTCTGCATCATGAAGCAATTCAAGACGCTCAGTATTATCTTCTATGGTACGAGATTCGTTGATCATGGTATCATATGCCTCATCGCCCCAAGTCACATGACCATACTGTGTCCAGCTGGCTGCCATATCCAAGAAAGTAGATACATCCATGTAATCAGCACTCATGACACCACGGGCCATATCGAATAAACCATTTTCACGATCATCAAAGAAGGTACGAATTTCACCTGTCTTCAAAGTTACATCAATATAGATGTCTGCTAACTGAACCTGGATAACTTGTGCAATCGTGCTATGGTCAGCAGCCTGATTTGTGTAGTATGTCAGCTGCAGACGATTATTTTCATTATATCCGGCTGCTTCCATCAGACTTCTTGCCTCATCTTTATCCGTATAAACTAACTTATTTTCAGCATCGGCTTCTTCACGGAAATCACCATTGACACCTTCAAAGCCCTTTGGAACATAACCATATAATTCATAGTAAACATCTTCTGCATCCAATGCCGTAACGATTTCAGTACGGTCAATACCTAACTGGATTGCTCTACGAACACGAACATCCTGTAAAGCCGGTGTATCTTCACTATAAGCGTTCAACATGATGTAATAATTAATCACTGAATCAGAAAGCAATAATTCAGGCTGTCCTTCGTAAACTTTCGTTACCTGATTATTTACGCCCGTTGCGAAATCAATCTCACCTGTCTGGAAAGCTACCAGCTGGGCATCCGGATCGGACATGACCTTTGCAACCAGCGTTTCAGTTACGACATCATCCGCATGTGCAAAGTGTTCATTTTTAACCATGACATATTCATCAGCAGAATCGATCTTCGTCGTCTGATAAGCACCATTGGTCGGCACTGTTGGATCATCGGCCCATGAAGAATCATGTTCCGGTGAAAATTCTTCACGAAGCGGGTAGAAGACACCTGCCGGCATCAGATTCACAAAATATGGACATGGTGATGAAAGAGTAATCTGAATCGTAAAATCATCTGTTGCGACAATTCCTACATCATCCATATCGGCAACATCGCTCATGTTATCATTATGTGCTTTCGCATTCAATACATAATCAGCCAGGAAATATGAATAGTAAGAATCAGCAGCCCCCATGCCGATAGCACGCTTCATTCCATATACATAATCAGCAGCTGTTACCTGCTCACCATCGCTCCAATAGTTATTTTCAGTTAAATGGAACGTATAAGTCAAACCATCATCACTTACCTCATAATCTTCACAAGCTTCATTTTGTAAGCTGCCATCTTCACCAATGATAAATAGTGGATAATATATCTGATTCAGAATATAAGAAGTCACACTGTCACTTCCAACTGCGGGGTCAAGCTGTGTAGGCTCACCAGAAATCGCATAGGTGAACGTATCGGATAAAGTACCAGATGTTTCACCTCCATCTCCACCACACGCTGTCAGCGTCAGCGTCATCATCGCGGCAAGAGATAAGCAAGATAAGCGTTTTACGATGTTTTTCATTTCTACTCCCTCCTTTTATTTTTCGTATAAAAAACATGATACAAGGCGATTGCCCACCTGGATCGGCTGTGGTGTTTCACTGTAACAACGTTCGCTCGCTTTTGAGCATCTTGTACAGAATGGACAGCCTTTAGGCGGATTGATAGGACTTGGGATCTCTCCCTCCAAAACAATACGATTCTTGGTTTTGGCTATATCTGGATCCGGAATCGGAATCGCCGATAATAAAGCGACAGTATATGGATGCAGCGGCCGGTGATAGACATCATTGCTCGGACCGCATTCCATCATATGTCCTAAATACATTACTCCGATTTTATCGGATATATGTTTGACCATGCTCAGGTCATGGGCTATAAACAAATAGGATAATCCCATTTCTTTTTGAATGTTTTTCAATAAGTTGATCACTTGTGCCTGAATCGATACATCCAATGCGGAGATCGGTTCATCACAGACAATAAATTTCGGATTGACTGCCAAGGCTCTGGCAATTCCGATTCGCTGACGCTGGCCTCCGGAAAACTCTGCCGGATAACGGCGGATATGATCCGGCTTCAGCCCTACGATCTTCAAAAGCTCAACGACTCTTTCTTCTCTTTCCTTATCCGTATCATAAATCTTATGGATGATCATCGGTTCTTTTATGATTTCACCTACGGTCATTCGTGGATTTAAAGAAGCATACGGATCCTGAAAGATCATCTGCATATCTTTTCTGAAACTTTTAAGCTCTTTCCCTTTGATGTTGGAAATATCTTTACCATTAAATTCAATGTTACCGCTGACGGGATCATATAATTTAACGATCGTTCTTCCCAAAGTACTTTTCCCGCACCCGGATTCACCTACGAGTCCGAACGTTTCATTTTTCATGACATCGAATGTTACTCCATCCACGGCCTTTACGACCTGCTTCTTGGAAAAAAGCCCTTTTGTCACATCAAAGTGTGTTTTTAAATTTTTGACACTTAAGATTACTTCACTCATTTTTTCACCACCTTGCTGTGATTCAGCCAGCAGGCACATTGATGTGTCTTACTGAACTCTGTTGCTTCAGGCATATATTGCTTACATATCTTCATCGCTTTTTCACATCGATCCACAAAAGGACAGCCCTTTGGCGGATTCAACAGATCTGGCGGTGATCCCGGTATCGGCGTAAGCTCAACATCATCATCAACTTCCGGATTTGCGATACAGCTTAATAATCCCAGGGTATATGGATGCTTCGGTTCATAGAAGATTTCCTTATCGGTTCCGATTTCAACGATCTTACCGCCATACATGATCGCCACACGATCACATAATTTCGCAACCACTCCCAGATCATGGGTAATCATGATGATCGCAGAATCACTTTCTTCACGTAAATGATCGATCAGCTCAAGGACCTGTGCCTGAATCGTTACGTCCAGTGCTGTTGTCGGCTCATCAGCGATGATAAGCTTTGGATTACAAGCCAGGGCAATCGCAATGACGATACGCTGCCGCATACCTCCTGAAAATTCAAAGGGATACTGTTGAATACGTTTTTCAGGTGATGGAATACCTACCAGGCGCATCAGCTCCAATGCCCTTTCATGTGCCTGGGATTTGCTCATATTGGTATGATTCATCAAAGGCTCGATCAGCTGGGTTTCAATCTTCAATACCGGATTTAAAAAGGTCATCGGATCCTGAAAGATCATCCCCATCGTATTGCCGCGGATCTTCCGCATCGCTTCTTCATAATCTTTCCTGCCTTTAAATGAAGAAGGAGAAATATCCTGACCATCAAATAAGATGCTTCCATCAGTAACTTTTCCGTTTTCTGCCAAAAGTCCGATGATCGAATACATGGTCTGGCTCTTTCCTGAACCGGATTCACCAACGATTCCCAAAACCTCTCCTTGTTCAAGTGTGAAGGAAACATCACGGACGGCCTGTACGCTTCCCTGTTCCATTGTAAACTGTGTACTCAGATTTTTAATTTCTAAAAGCGCCATATCCTTCACCTACCTTTTGTTTTCCAAGGCTTCACCAAGACCATCACCCACAAAATTCAGTGACAGGATGGTCAGACACATGATCACAACGATCCAGACGATCTGAATCGGATATGTAAAGATCACATTACGACAATCATTGGCCAGAGTTCCCCAGCTTGGAATCGAAAGATCCAGTCCGATACCTACAAAGCTAAGAAAAGATTCAGTGAAAATAGCTGATGGAACCATCATCGTCAGACAAACAATGATCGGACCTAATGCATTGATAATCAAATGTTTAATAAGGATACGAAGATTGCTGGCACCTAAGACCTTAGCTGCTAATGAAAACTCCATTTCCTTCAACGACATGACCTGTGTTCGTACCTGTCTGGCCATCTGTATCCATGAAGTCAAACAAATCGCCAGCATCATGCTTGGAATTGAATTACCAAAGATCATTAAGATCAAAACGACATATAACAAAGTAGGAACTGCATAGATGATATCAATGATACCCATCATCACCATATCTACCTTGCCACCTACATAGCCGGAAACACCGCCATAGACGATACCGATCACCAAATTGATCAGCGCTGTCGCAAAGCCAATGGCTAATGAAATTCTTCCTCCATACATCACTCTTACAAGGATATCACGACCCAATTGATCCGTTCCGAACGGATGGGCCAGACTTGGCATTGCATTTCTTAAGCTCATGTTCTGCTCCTCATAACTATAAGGAGATAGCAGCGGAACAAAGATGACCAGAATTACCATTACAACCAGAAATATCAAACCTGCAAGTGCTATTTTATTCTTTTTAAACCGATCCCATGCATCTTTTAAAAAGGTCTTGCTTTCAACGGCAATAAACTCGGAATTCTTTTCACTGTCATCAAGCTTTTCAAACAGATCATCTGTATAAACGATTTCTCTATTTTCCATGTTTTACACCTACTTTCCAAGTTTGATACGCGGATCGATAATAGCCGCTACAACATCTGAAATAATATTCATTATGATAACGATAGCACCAAAGAATAAAGTTAACCCCATGACCAGAGTATAATCACGATTGGTAATGCTGCTTGTAAATTCACGTCCGATTCCCGGAATTGAAAATAAAGTTTCAATGACCAATGAACCTGTGATCAATCCTGCAAACATCGGACCACAATATGTAATTACCGGAAGTAACGCATTCTTTAATCCGTGTTTCACCGTGACCATCACTTCTTTGGTACCCTTGCTTCGGGCAAGTGTAATATAATCTTTATTCATCACATCTTTAAGCGAGCTTCTCGTCAATCGTGTGATCATCGAAATTGAGCTGAATGATAAGGCCAATGCCGGCATGATATAATGCTTCCATGAATCCAAACCTACGACCGGCAGCCAACCCAGCTTTACTCCAAAGAGGATCATCATAAGGATCGCTAACAAGAAGCCCGGTATCGATACGCCCATGGTCGCTATCATCGTTATGACATTATTGGTGACCCTTCGCTTGGTCAAAGCCGATATAATACCAAATACCAGACCAACGACAAGTGCTATCGCAAAAGCAACCAGTCCGAGTTTTGCCGTTACCGGAAAACGGCTTATGATGATATCTGCGACCTGCTGTCCTTTTTTAGAAATCGATTCTCCAAAATCACCATGTAAAGCATTTGTCATATAAATGACATATTGTTCAGTGACCGGTTTATCTAATCCATATTTCGCTTCAAGAGCCTCATATGCTTCCTGTGATAAAGCCCGGTTATCCTGTGAAAAAGGATTTCCCGGCATCGCTTTCATTCCAAAGAAAGTAATTGTTGCCAGAACAAATAAAGTCAGACAGCCAATCAGTAATTTTTTTATAATATATTTCAGCATACCCCTCTCCCCCTTTTTATATCAGATACAATTCTTTCTGAGGAGGAACAATAAATTCTGCTCCATCTTTTTTCACGACAACATCTTCTTCCAGACCGATACGTCCGGCACGCGTCGGTATTCCCGGTTCAAGCGTAAACACCATATTTTCAAACAAAGGTGTCCGAATCAGTTCGTCTTTATTGTAACGAGGCTTTTCAGGTCCTAAAAGAGGGCCTCCATCATGGGCAACCCGTCCCATCTGATGTCCTAAAGCAGCGTTCCAATCCTCATATCCTTTACCTGTGATATACTCACGGGCTACCGTATCGACCTCAAGGCCCGTAACTCCCGGCTTTAAGGCTTTCGCGGCTAATAAGATTCCATCCCTTACGGTATTGAAGGCTTCTACGATATCTTCGGGAGCTTCGCTTTCATCTTCTTTCAAAACATAATACATACGCTGCAGATCACAGCCATAGCCATCAACAACGATACCAAAATCAATATTGACGACATCTCCTCTGCTGATCGCAAAATCCGGTGCTCCCATATGACCTCCCGGACATCCATAACCGCTAAAGACTCCCGGATTGCATGATTTTGGCCATGACCATCCAAACTCCTTTCGTTCTACCTCATTTTGGAAGAAAGCATAGACATCTTTACAGTTCATTCCCGGTTTAATGAAATCCTTCGCATCATCGAATATCTTTTCCGCTTCCAGACAAGCTTTGCGAATCTTAGAAAGCTCTTCTTCTGATTTGATTCCCCGGACACGAACGATAATGTTTTCAGCAGATACGACCTTGCCCTGATAATTTGCTTTTTCAAAGGCTTCTTCTAAAAGATGATACATACCAAGACTTAAACCATCGGCACTTGGATTTTCAAGTGAATAATCCAAAGCGATCACTTCAGGCTTCTTTTTGACGATTACTTCAGCCAAGGTATCTGTAAATGATATCGGAAAAGCAATCACTTCATCAAAGACGCCATGATGCACATATCCATTATAGTCGATCGGTGTGCATACAGCCGTGCTCGTACCATCCTTGCAGAAGATAAGAGCCGTACAGCCAATAAACTCTGCATCGCTCATGACCGCCAAGATCGGTTCCGTGTTCGTTGCAGACTCTTGTCCGGCAATGATCCACATATCAATTTTCTCGTCCCGCAATGCATCAAAAGCAATTTTTACTTTTTCTTTTGAAAACATAATATGCTACCTCCTGTGAAATATGGGTTTATATTAAACCATTTTCACATAATTTTCAATACTTTTTTCATAAAATTACATAATTTTGCACTATTTATTTCATATATTTACATTTATTGTTGAAAATTATTTACATTAAACTAAAAATTTATGTTATCATACCTACAGGAGGACATATTTATGAGTCAGAGAAGAGAAAAATGTATATCAAAAATAAAAGAAGCTAATCTGGATGGCGTCTTGGTTGCTACCGGACCTACGTTCCAGTATTTGAGCGAAAGTACGGACTATTTCTGGCAGCGCAGCTGTATGAACAATATTGATGGCAGGCTCAGTGCCAAAATATTGCCGGAATGTGTTCTTTACCTAAGCGTTAGCGGTGAGTGTACGATCGTTGCCATTCCGCGTCTGAAAGATGCTTTCCCAAATGAAACTGTCATCGTATCATATATGGATCAGATGGAAGATACGCTTTCTCCTTATGTCAAAGGAAAAAAGATCGGCATTGGTGCCGACTGTCATGAATGGCTCAAATCTGCCTTACATGAAATTGATCCAAAGATAGAAACCGTTGATGCGGAAGAGCTGTTTTATGATCTGCGCGCGATCAAGGATGAAAAGGAAATAGCGATCATGAGAAGGCTCGCTAAATTTACCGATGAAGCCGTCATGTATGTCGTTACCCACCTCAAAGAAGGAATGACTCAATACGATGCTGAACAGATGCTCATGCAGTATGGTCTGGATCACGGCATCCAAGATTTCTCATTCCCGCCAACGGCCGGTTTTAAGACACGGGGTACTTTTTCAAGCGAAGAAAACTTCGTGTTCCCACGTACTTCAAAATTAGTCCCGGGGACGGCCATTGCCTTTGATGTCGGTTATATGGACCAGGGATATTGCTCTGACTGGGGAAGAACTGTTTATTATGACAAAGCACCAGAAAGAGTCAAAGAAGGTTATAAAGCTTTACAAGCCGGACAGGTATCCATGGTCGAGCGTATCGTTCCAAACAAGACAAATGTAAATGAACTCTATGATTTTGTTCTTGAAGAAGTTGAAAAACGCGGATTTGCGGATGTCTTGCGTTTCAAAGATACCGGTATGTTAGGCCATCAGATAGGAACCGACTGTCATGAATATCCTATGGTCAACCGTTCCAGTGATGCTATATTACGTCCGGGCATGATCTTCTGTTCTGAACCAAAAATGATGTTTGAAGGCGAATGTTATATGCGTGTGGAAGATATGATCCTCGTAACAGAAACCGGTGCTGAATTTTTAACGACATTCGATCGTGATTTGTTCGAGTTTAATAATGAATAATTTGTATTTTTCATCTTCTGATTAAATATTCGTTAAGATTTTTCAATTCATTTTATAAATTGATGAATCACTTGACCTATAAAGTCATCTGTGTTATTTTATCCAAAAAAAGAGAGGATATGTTATGCCCATAGATATGAAAGGCATCATTGCCGATACTTTATTAGCGATGACAAAACAAAAAGGAATTGATAAAGTAACCGTAAAAGCATTGATCGAAGAATGTCATATTTCACGACAGACCTTTTATTATCACTTTCAGGATATTATGGAAGTCATTGAATGGTCCATGGAGCGAGCGGTTCAAGAAACGATCAAATATACTCAAAAAGCCGATACGCTGAAAGAAGCTCTGACCTATCTCATCGATTCTGCCGTTGAAAATCATGAACTGATCCATAAACTTATGGATTCTCAAAAAAGAGCACAAATGGAAAAGTTACTCATTCGGGCAATTAAGATCTATCTGCAAGCTTTTATTGAAGCTAAGGCCCGTACCCTTTCCATTAGCTATGGTGATGTAGAAATTGCTCTTGATTTTTATGCTTTTGGTATAAGTGGCCTATTACTGACATACTGTCAACAAAAAAACTTAGATACCAAAGGTCTGGCTGAGCAAATTTGCCGGCTTCTTCCTTCAAACAGCCATCATGATTAAAATCATATCCCATGAACATTCCTGTTTGCAGTCAATGGGGGTTATGCAGATAAAATATATGTTATGAAAAAAAGCTTAGTGAGGCATCACCAAGCTTTTTTATACTTTCTATGATCAAAGATTTACAAGCCTTCTTTGTGTCAACTGTTCGTAATGCTTATACAATAAACCAAAACGATACGGATAGTGTGGCTTCCAAGGCTTGGCACGTCCACAGAAATGGAGGATCACCGTATTCACAAAGATCCAGTCAACATCTATTTTCCCCGAGCTCCGTGTCAGATAGCTGTTATATTTGCGAGCATCATAATTCCAGATCGAATCATCTAAAGGCAGTATCCTGTCACCAAACATCGCATTCAAAATATCCTGATCCGGCAGAAGCAGACTCATTCGTTTCGTCGTTGAAAAATCAATCACTTCCCGAGGATCGATCTTCTTACGGCACAGCTTCAGATCCATTAACAAGACTCCTGAATTATAATAGTCATGATCCGTACCTAAACGTAAGCGATTCACATTGTTAGAAAGCTCCTTCATGCTCGTATGAGAAGCTGCCGCAAATAGATTTCCCTGCATATCGGTTTCCCACAAAGGGCGCAAAGCATTAATGACTAATATATCTGGATCAAGATATAAGATACGATCGATTTGTTTAGGAAGATAGTACGATGCTAATAATCGGTAATACATTTCCTGTGGATATCGCTTGGTTTCTAAGGCATCATCAAAAATAGAAGCATCCACATAAATGGAAAAGAAGCGATATCCCAAGCTTTGGCAGCTTCTTTCGACACCTTCTAAATCATAAGCCGATATGCCGCTATGCATCAGATAAATTTCTATCTTTTCTTTTGGATTATTGATGGCGATCGATGTCAAAAGTACCTGAAGCTGATAAAGGTAGTTTTCATCCAGCGAAACAAGTATTTTCATTACATCCTGATTCATTTCATCTCTTTTCATTTTTACCCCCGGATACTCTCGATGAGTTATATTTTCTAATTATAGGATAGCAGAAGACAGGACAAAATGAAACTGTCATTTTCAAAAATTTTTTATTTACAAAAAGTAAGATTTGTCTTGCTTTTTTACACTTTTAAAAAAGTGTTCATACAGATTCCAAAATCTGCAAGTGGAACGTTTTTCCAACTTTTGATATAACATTATTCGTGAAAGGAGCAGGTCATATGAAACTCAATGAAGAAATATTTGCGATCAAGCTGTATGAGCTGGAAGAGCAATTTGGAAAGATGCAAGGCCGTCTTCATCTCTGTCAGCAGCAGGATCACTCTAAAATCAAACAGCATCTTCAAGACACGATGGATGAGTATCAGGAAAATGAATATTTACTGAAAAAGCAGGTACAGGGTTCCCATTCATCAATCGTTGCTTCATTAGCCGATGCTCAGCAAGAATACCTTCGTAAAACAAGTGAGATTCTCAAAGATCAGATGGCATCACAGCCAGTTCTCGAAGAAAAAGCAGAAGCATGTGCGCTTTATGCGGAATATGCCATTGATTTTGCGGTTCAATCGATGCGTTATGCGTTAATTGCGGCATTGAAGGCGATTGATATGCAGATAGATGCAGAAGAAAATACATTAAATAAGCTTCAGGAAAAGGAGGAACATGTATGAATGAAGTAAAACACCCTAAAAAACCATTGATTTATTATTATTCAATTGCTTTATTGGTTTTGATGCTGATCAATTTTCTAGCGGTACCGTGGCTGGCAGAAAGACAGGTCAAACAAGTCGATTATGGTACTTTCATGTCTATGACGCTTGATAATGAAATCGATCAGGTAGAAATCCAAAAGCAAGAAAACCAGATCTTATTTACCGATAAAGAAGGTCAGATCTATAAGACAGGAATGGTGGATGATCCTGATCTGACCCAGCGTTTATTTGATTCAGATGCTGATTTTTCCGGTGAAATCATCGAACAGATGTCACCATGGTTAAGCTTTTTGCTTTCATGGGTCTTACCGATCGTTATTTTCATAGGTATCGGTCAATATATGTCGAAGAAATTGATGAATCGTGCCGGTGGCGCCAATTCCATGAGCTTTGGTTTAGGCAAGAGCAACGCGAAAATATATGTGAAATCATCTGAAGGTATTAAATTCTCAGATGTTGCCGGTGAAGATGAGGCAAAAGAAAGCCTGACCGAAATTGTTGATTATCTGCATAATCCAAATAAATATAAAGAAATAGGCGCCACCATGCCAAAAGGAATTCTTTTAGTAGGTCCTCCGGGAACCGGTAAGACGATGCTGGCAAAAGCCGTTGCCGGTGAAGCAAACGTTCCTTTCTTTTCAATGTCCGGTTCAGAATTTGTGGAAATGTTCGTAGGTATGGGTGCCGCAAAGGTTCGTGATCTTTTCAAACAGGCAAAAGAAAAAGCACCATGTATCGTATTCATTGATGAAATTGATGCGATCGGTAAAAAACGTGAAGGTCAGATCGGTGGAAATGATGAACGTGAACAGACATTGAATCAGCTTCTTACAGAAATGGATGGTTTTGAAGAAAACAGCGGTGTCATCTTATTGGCTGCCACTAACCGTCCTGAGTCATTGGATCCTGCCCTAACACGTCCGGGACGTTTTGACCGCCGCATACCTGTTGAACTGCCGGACCTGAAGGGACGTGAAGAAATTCTAAAAGTCCATGCCAAGAAAATCAAAATGGCAAATGACGTTGATTTCAGTAAAATAGCGCGTATGGCATCCGGTGCATCCGGCGCTGAATTAGCGAATATCATCAATGAAGCTGCACTGCGTGCTGTACGTAATAATCGTAAAAACGTTTGTGAAGCTGATTTAGAGGAAAGCATTGAAGTCGTGATTGCCGGTTATCAGAAGAAAAATGCCATTTTAAGTGATAAAGAAAAGATGATCGTAGCCTATCATGAGATCGGTCATGCCTTAGTAGCAGCCATGCAAAGCCATTCCGCACCTGTACAAAAGATTACGATCGTTCCTCGTACTTCAGGTGCCCTCGGTTATACGATGCAGGTAGAAGAGGGTGAACATAACTTAATGAGCAAAGAGGAAATTGAAAATAAGATTGCAACCCTTACCGGTGGAAGAGCTGCCGAAGAAATCATCTTTAACTCCATTACGACCGGTGCTTCCAATGATATCGAACAGGCAACAAAGCTGGCAAGAGCCATGATCACTCGTTTTGGTATGAGCGAGGAATTTGATATGGTTGCGATGGAAACCGTTACGAACCAGTATTTAGGCGGTGACACTTCCCTTGCCTGCTCCGCAGAAACACAGACCAAGATTGACCAGCAAGTCGTTGATCTTGTTAAGAAGCAGCATGAAAAAGCCCGTCAGATATTAACAGACAATCGCAGGAAACTCGACGAATTGGCAAAATTCCTCTATGAAAAAGAAACGATCACAGGAGAAGAATTCATGTCAATCTTAAATGCATAGATATTTTGATAATTATTCTCATTATTTTCTTTTAAATCATTGACATCGCAAATCGATTCCGATATGATTTGATTAAGGAAACTATTGATGGGATCATTGAGCAGAGATCATATTGTTGCACATATGAAGATACAATCATCATCTAATATTTAAAACAAAATTTATATTCATTCATCATTTTGATCATCAATTTGCTTAAGGTCTCATTCATGTAGCGGACATAGAAAATGGAGGTAAAAATAATGAAATATGTCTGTTCGATCTGCGGTTATGTCTATGATGAAGACAAAGAAAGTCTTCCTTTCTCAGACCTTTCTGAGTCATGGGTATGTCCTTTATGCGGCGCACCAAAATCTTTATTTGAGACAGAGAAAAAAGAGGATGCACCCCCAAAACCAATAGAAAAGATAGAAGCAGTGGAAGATATGCACAAGCTCCCTGCCGGTGTCTTATCTGCAATCTGTTCCAACCTGGCCCGTGGCTGTGAAAAACAGTATCATGAGGAAGAAGCTTCTTTATTCAAAGAAATTGCCAATTATTTTGCACAGGCTGCTCCGGAAGAAACAGATGCAACTGTTGATACCTTATATTCTTTGCTTGAAAACGATCTGAGACAAGGTTATCCAGGCGTAAGCAGTGCTGCTAAAGAAGTCAGGGATCGAGGAACACAACGAATCTGTGTATGGGGAGAAAAAGTAACCAATATCTTATATTCGCTTGTTCAGCGTTATAAATCAGAAGGACCTGACTTCTTGAAAAACACCAATATCTGGGTATGCAGCGTATGTGGCTTTGTCTATTTGGGAGACACCCCGCCTGCGATTTGTCCGGTATGTAAAGTACCTGATTGGAAATTTGACAAGGTAGAGGGGAGGTCTTTCGCATGAAAACACAGATTGCTGTCAGAAATATTCGTCTTTGCACAAAAGATTGTCTATGTCTTTATGTTTGTCCGACAGGAGCCAGCGATACCGAAAACAGCATCATAGATACTGAAAAATGTATCGGCTGTGGTGCATGTGCACAGGCCTGCCCAAGCAAGGCAATTTCCATGGTTCCTCTGGAATATCCGCCTCAACAGAAAAAAGATGATCAGGTCGTTGCATTATCAAACAGATTGGCCATCAATAAAGCCAAACAGGAAAAGATTGCCAGACAGTTAGCCGAATCTGCAGAAAATGATGAAGTTTACCGACTTATGTCTGCTATTTCCAAATCTGTCCGCCTGGTTAATGAAGACCTGCTTCGCGAATCCGGATACATGCTGCCGCAAAGTAAAAATGCACATGATCTTTTACAGGAATGGATCGCATCTCCGCCAACAGATCAATTTCCTTCAGAAGCAGCCAAAAAACTTCTCAGCATGATTCCCACTAATGAAAAAACAGTAAAATGGAAGTGCAGTATCTGTGGCTATATTTATGAAGGCGATCATCTTCCAGATGATTTCAGCTGTCCGATCTGCTATCAGCCGGCAAGTGCCTTCAATAAAATTGAAGAATAAAATACAGTAAAAAGGCGTCATCGGACGCCTTTGACATGTTCTTGCCATAATCAGAAATAACATCATTTAATCCCTTTGATTTAATATCCAAGGGATTTTTTTACTTGCTTCATTTTAACTCAATGTCTTAAATGATCTAAAAATCTGATAGTCACTGGTTTGAAAATAACATAAAATGCATATCCGATCATGCCGCCTGTCACATTTGTAATGATGTCTGTAATATCTGAAGATCTTACACCATTGATAAGAGGCTGCAATATCTCAATACCCAGGCTCATTAAAAAAACATAAAATACAGTTCTACCAAATTGATGACTTTTATTCTGTGTTAATGGAAATAAAAAGCCAAACGGAAGGGTCATGATCACATTCAATACGATCTGTCTTATAAAATCACCTCGTTTTGCTGAAACATCTATAAACGGCACCAGATTCATTGCCACGTAAGGATGATCCAAAATAAATGGAAGCGAGGTTATGACCGGCATCAAAGTAAAATAAAGCACAAATGACAGATATACATACATAAGCGTATTGACAAATAACACATCACGTCCCCTGTTTTTCCACTTCCCATAAAAAACAAAAACATATAAAACCATCAAGGCCATAAAGTCTATCAGATATTTCATAGTAACACCTCACAACAAATCACCTGAATTTCATATACAAAATAAAAGAGCGAGAGCAGTGCACTCGCTCTCAAATCATCTCTTATAGTTATATCATTTATAAGATATCTTATTATATTGAAATTGAAGATCGGTGATTCTTTTCAACTGCCCAACGTCCATTAAAAATCACTAAGCTAAACAAAATCAAATAACCAAATAAGATAACAAAAGCAACGATATTTCCCTCATGAAGCTTCTGCCAAAGAAATACAAACTCATTCTCAAAGCTGTTCATCCATCTTCCCTCTGCCACAAACAAATAATTAAGCAGTGGCAATACCAGCGTAAGCAGACATTGAATCATGCTTGATATGATCAAAGCATGATTTTTATGTTCATTACCTTTAGAAAAATAAGCAAATGATGTAAATAAAGCAATCATCATTAATATCCAATAAATATAAAACATAACTGCTACCTCACATTAAAAATCAGTGACCTCAGCATTTCGACATCTTCACTATCCAGATAGAAATGAACATAATGTTCATCATAACCCGAGCGATAATTGATATCTAAATATGCAGCATAGTCCTCAATATAAGTATCTCCTCTTTCTTTAAAATTCAAGGATGTCTTTTCCTGCAATACCTTCACATAATCCAAAAGAGCCAGATCATCTTTATCAATATCTTTAACGATAATCGTCTTTTTCATCTCATTTAGTGGAAAATAATCAACAGTAGATATCTCAAAATTAATTGTCGTATAGTTAGTATAATCCAGCACCTGACGGTTGATTCCAAAAAACTCAGTTTGTCTGGATACGTAGTTAAAGCCATTGACCAATACCATCAGAATGATAAACTCCGCTGCCATCAAAGGCGTCAGTTTCATGCTTCTTTTCGCAATACCATTAACGATAAAGAAAACTACAAACAGCGATACGATAATCAAGATATTGACCGTTAACTCATTGCCCATTAAATTGAAACAAATAATCAGACAGGCAAGAGCGATATTAGAAAGAAGCGGATAGGTAATAAAATCTGTCGTCAGCTGTTCAGCACTTTCACCCTTTTTCTTTTTAAAAGTAAAATAAGCTCCAACGATGGCACCACAGCCAAGCACCAGATAATAGCTCAGCATCACCCAGTCAACATCTCCAAAGTGAAAAGAAAGCCTTATCGGATATGAATACTCAAGACGGACGATTTGCTCCACGATGAACAGTCCGTTCATAGGTGAAAGAAGCTTTAACACTAATTCCGGAATATCACGAATCGTGATCATGCCGTTATTGACTGTCTGTGTACCGAGGAAAATCGTAACGGTCATATAAACGAATAAAGGCAAGATCGTGATCATCGCAGTAATGATACAAGCATCAAGGATATTGTTGCATTTCAATACAAAGAAAGTATTGATGCTGTAAATGATGACAAATACCAGAAATGCCAGACAAAGTACGATCAATAAACTTAAATAAACCATAAAAGAGCTATTAGCCCAAAGAAGCAGTCCGCCAATCAGATAATTCACCAGGATCGGTACACAGACACCGATGATCGGTGCAATAAAATGTGCTTTAAACAGATGATCGCGATTAATGGGAATCGCATAATAGGTATCGACATGACGCTTTGTCAGGGAAAATTTAAATGTAAAGATCGGCAATACGATCGCAAATACGCCTAATGCAAACAACGCAAGATAAAATACGATGGCTGTTATATTGCTGGCATTATTTCCGGCAGATGTCAATAAATTAGTAAACATGACAAAGGGATATGCCATGAAACATACAAAGAAATATAAGATCAAAAGCTTTCTTTTTCGAATAAACAAGTTTTTAAAGTAGTTGGTCGTTATCTTATTCATTGACAAATACCCCCTTCCTTTCCATTTCATAAATAAAGATCTCTTCTAAATTTACAGGCAAGATATCCATCATCAATGGATGTAAGGACTGGATCTGTTGTTTGATTTCTTCAAGATCACCTTTTACGACAAGCGTAATGATCCTTCCTGTTTTCGCATAATGCATGATATCCAGCGATTCAAAGGCTTCCTTATTTTTTTCTTCTCTAAACGCGATCTGAATCTTATGAATGGCTTCTTTGGTATCATCGATCATACCGCTTGTTTCAATATGTGCATCTTCAAGTATCGCAAAAGCATCACAGATATCTTCCAGCTCCCGTAAATTATGAGAGGAAATAATAATAGAGATATCTTTCTTTTCAATGCATTCACCGATCGCTCTTTTGAATAACAGACGCATCATCGGATCAAGACCGTCAAAGGATTCATCTAATAAAAGCAGCTTAGGTGATATCGCCAAAGCCATGAGAATAAATGCCTGACGTTTCATACCCTTAGAAAAGTTATTCATGACCTTATTTTCATCCAGCTTGAAGATTTTCAGATATTTCTCATAAAGTTTTTCATCAAACTGCGGATAAAAGATCTGATAGAATTCTTTCATATCTTTGATCGTGGCATTATACATATAATAAGGATCATCACTGAGATAAAGAATATTCTGTTTTAAATATTCATTTTCATGAATCGTTTCACCATCTAAGGTGATGCTTCCCTGATCACATTGATAAACATCACAAATACATCTTAATAATGTTGATTTTCCTGCCCCGTTAGGTCCGATAAGGCCCATGACCGAACCGTTTTGAACCGTCAGGGAACAGTTTTCAAGTACCGTTTTATTACCAAGATTCTTTGAAACAGCTTCAACCTTCAACATATTCATCAACCTCCTCATAGACCTTATCGACAAGATCCAGAATCTTCTCTTTTTCAATTCCGACATTCTTACAATCTCTCATTTTTGTTTTTAATTCCTCCATCTTTTGTTCATATACCAGATCCGTTACATTCTCGCTCTTTACAAAAACTCCCTTTGCCGGTATGGAGTAAACATAACCATGCAGTTCAAGATTCGAATAGGCTTTCGCAACCGTATTGGGATTGATGCCCAGCTCTTTTGAAAGGGTGCGTACGGACGGTAGCTGATCGTCTTTTTTTAAAATACCTAAAGCAATATAATCTAAGACCTGATGCTGCAGCTGTACATAAACAGGTGTATCATCTTTGGTTTGAATGATAAACATGTTATTCCTCCTTCCGTCTTACTGTACTATTACAGTATTACAGTTTTGGTTATTTGTCAATCGTTTTTATGAAATATATGGAAATAATCACAAATCAGATTGTTTTATTTGCCTATTGAAACCATTTTTATTACAATATGATAGAGAGAGGTGATTTTATGGAACATGAAGCTTTACGCGCTTTATTACTCTCAACGCTTGCAGGATTTTCAACAATGATCGGTGCACTGATCATTTTCTTTTCAGACCGGAAAAATGAAAAACTGATCTCAACCTCATTAGGCTTTGCCGGAGGTGTCATGATCTCAGTTTCTTTCATGGAACTGCTTCCTAGCTCAATGTCTTATTTCCGTTCATTTGCGAATGAACAGTTAAGTACCGTTTATATGGTGATCAGTTTGATACTGGGTGTATTGTTTGCTTCTTTATTGGATAAATTCATACCCCATGAAGAAGAAAAGGATACACATGAGCTGAAGCATGAAAATCTTTATCGTGTTGGAATTGTCAGTATGATGGCGATAGCGATTCATAATTTTCCGGAAGGTATCGCAACCTTTATGGCCGGTTATGATTCCAGCTCATTAGGCTTGGCCATTGCGATTGCGATTGCTTTCCACAACATTCCGGAAGGCATTACCGTCGCTTTACCGGTATATTTTTCAACCGGTTCTAAGGGAAAGGCTATATATTATACATTCCTTTCCTCTATCTCAGAGCCTATTGGCGCTTTAATGGCTTTTCTGGTACTGCGTCCGTTTATCAATGATGTTTCTTTAGGAATCATTTTTGGTGTAATATCCGGTATCATGCTGTATATTGCCATTGAAGAGTTATTGCCTTCAAGCAGGGATTACGGTTATCCTCGTCTTGCCTTGTGGGCTGCTTTTGCAGGAATCTGTCTGATGCCATTGACGCTGATGTTTTAAAAAGGACTAAGCGTCCTTTTTTTCTTATCGAAACAAAATAAGTGCATAATATGACTAAATCAGCAAAATCCAACTGACAGTTGAG
>NZ_JBVAYM010000016.1:0-57928 GCF_055420025.1 Traorella sp. mt218 | reverse complement strand
TAAAATATCTACGAAATTTTTTGCCATATCCAAAGAAACCTCAGCTATGCTTAAATGATTTGCTGCGTGAACAAGGATAAACGTAACTGTAACTTCAGATGTTTTTTTTGCCGAATTAGTTAAGATCACTGTATGATCTCTGTGAGCAACCAATAATGCGTCTTCTGCTTTTTTTAATAGTTTATTTGCTTCTTCAAAGTTACCTAATTTTGCACATTCAATTGCTTCTAGCGAACAATTTCGGCTATCACCAGCATTTGCGATGATTGTCATAATCTCATTTTCAAGTACCATATTTCTAATTACCTCTCTTTTTTACATGTACATGTTTTGTAATTTAATTATTTCTTGAAATTACTAATTTTTCTAGTGATTTATTTGCACATCGATGTGAAATACTTTCACTTAAAAGAAAAAAACTTATATGATATCCTATAAATGATGATATACAAATATAATCATCTAAAACTAATAAAAGAGGTCATGAAAATGAATAATAAACAAATCGAAATATTACAGTACCTAATCAAAAAAAATGATTGTGTCACTTCCTCAGAATTACAATCTCTTTTAAACGTTTCTCGTAGAACTGTCATTAATTATATAAATGATATAAAATATGAATGTAAAGGATTAATTGTTTCATCAAAAAACGGATACCAAATAACTAATATCCCCTTAGCGAAATCTTTCATCAATCAAAACGATAATAGTTTTATAGAAAACTACAGCGAAAGAAGAATTGATCTTTTGCATCGTATGATTCTAGGTAATGAAATCATAGATATTGATGAAGCGGCTGATTATTTGTGTATTTCTATAGCAACTCTACATAATGATATTCTAAAGCTAAATTCCGAACTAAAAAAAGCTAATCTTTCAATTAAAACGAAAAAAAACAAGCTATATCTAATTGGCTCATTTAAAGATAAAAGAAAATATATCACTTCTTTATTAAATAGCGAAATTGAACAACGGCATTTCGATCTAAATTCTTTTCAAAGTATTTTTAATTCTGTCGATGTCAATCAAATCCAATCATTAGTATTAGATATTTTAAAGGAAAAAGACTATTTTATAGATGATTATTCACTTTTGAATTATGTCTTACACCTTTCCGTAGTTGTAGAAACATTAATTCAATCCCCGGATACAGAATTTGAAGAAAATACCCTTAATTTTGATTATGCTTCATGGCTAATGCCAATTGTAGAAAAGATTTATGAGCAATTAAAACAGCTATATAATATCAATTTTTCAATAAAATTAATTCTTGATGCTTCACTTTTAATGTCTACAAGAATTATTTCTAAAAACTATGGAAAACTTCCTTATGATGAAGTATCCAACCTTTTAGATAAAGAAACTATATCTATTGTTAACACAATTATTGAACAAGTTAACAGAGCATATGGTCTTGATTTAAAAATTGATAATTTTATGGTTAGATTTGCATTTCACATTCAAAATCTTCTTATTCGTTCCAAAAATAATTATTTTTTGCCAACAAATCATTTTATTTCAATTAAAAATGATTATCCGTTCTTATACCTGATCGCTGAATATATAGGTTCAATTATTCATCAAATTACGAATATTACTTTAAATGAAGTGGAAATTTCCTATATAGCTTTACACCTTGGTGTCTTAATGGAAGAAAAACAAACTTATGCTAAAAACATCAACTGTGCAATCGTGACTTACGACTACTATAACAGCGGAAAATTATTATTTCAGAAATTATCAAGTGAAATTAGTGGATTATATTTATCAAGTGTTGTCAGCTCATATTCTTTTTTAGAAAAACAAGACAATATTGATTTAATTATTACGACATTACCTATTGATCCTACAATTGACATACCTAGTGTTCAAGTTAACATGATTCCAACTAGAGAAGATTATCAATCGTTAATAAAAAAAATAGAACAACTAAGAAGCCGATTATCTACAAAAGAGATTGAGAAAAATATTCGTAAATTCATAAAAAGAGAGTTATTTTTTATCTCGAATCAGTTTGATTCCAGAAATGAAGTTATTACTTATTTATGTAAAAAAATGGAGCAAAACAATTACGTAAACCACGAATATATGGATGCAGTATTAGCACGAGAAAAAATTGCTTCTAGTGCTTACAAAAATTTGGCTTTACCACATCCTGTTGACAATCAGTTCAGTAGTATTAAAGAATCTGCAATTTCTGTATTAATCAGTAGTAATCCAATTAAATGGGAAGATGATTATGTCAATTACGTCTTTATGTTGGCATTTAAATCAGAAGATCGAAATCTTACAAGAGATGTATTTGATTTTATCATAAGTTCTCTAAATAATAAGCAAGTCAACCAAAAAATTATTGATTGTAAAGACTATGATGAATTTATCAATACAATTATTTCAATTATTTAATCATACGATTAATATCGTGTCATCATAAAACGCCCATAACTTTATATTAGAATCAATAAAGATACTATAATTGTTACTATATAAAACAAGCATAAAAAAAGGAGGAAGAATAACAAATGATTCTTCCTCCTTTCTCACATTCAAATATACAATTCTCAAATACAACATAATATTGTATTTTAAAATAAACTACTTAGGACATGTAAAAGTCAATCGCTTGCTTTATACATAAATGCGAAAAATTTGATGCTGTTTTGCAAATATTATCATCTAAGAATTTATATTTAAGCTCTATCTTTTTTTGATTCAATTTCTGCATGAATCATGTAACTATCCATTTTTTTCTAAGTAGTTTTCCATTAATGATTGTATCTCATCTGCCTTTTCTTCTTTTACAAGTGTAAGCAGATACTCAAGAAAACGTGTGCATTGTCCAAGATCAAACTCTTCTTCCAGAAAACAATCCATGGCCATCGAACACTCTTCTTCATATTTTTTATCTACATTTGCCTGAATGATGACAAATAACTTTTCCAGCTCCCTGATATTCATAGCCGACTCCTTTCATAAAGATATCATACCATGAAAGAAGCATTTTGAATATAGTCAAAAAACCTTAAAATACCTACATATATTCCCAGCGAAAACAAGAAGAGATCATTATGAAGCCTTTCTGCATCTTCCATGTTTGTCAGGTATGCCATTTCCACAAGAATAGCAGGCATGCTCGTAGCCCTTAGGACATAAAGCTGAGGATTGACACGTACACCGTTATCACGCGTATGTGCCACCTCTACCATTCCATTCAGCACATCTCGTGCCAGCCTTTCAGCAATGCTCTCATAAGAGTAGATATAAACCTCACTGCCTGAAATCAACGGATTGGCATTATAATTTCCATGCAGCGATATGAAGTAATCCGCCGGCCAGTCATTGGCCATCTGAACTCTTTCCTGAAGAGAGGTGCGGGTATCATAGCCCAAGACCTCTAACGGCGTATTACGGGTCAGACGAACCTCGAAATCACAATTCGTATCTAATAGCTCTTTCAGATAAACACCTGCCTGATAGGTCAATTCTGATTCTATCAATCCATTTGCACTGGCTCCGGCATTGATCGTTCCCGGATTATGTCCCTGATCGATTAAAATTTTTATCATCTCATCACCCTCTTTACAGTCTATGAACAAGAGGAATGAAACAGAACTTACAAGAGCTTTTTAAATCGTCGGATATAAAGCTTTTTCATACATGTCGCAAGCGCAATATATCCAATTACCAAAGCAATAAGAATGACAAAATATTCCATTGGCAATACCGCAAGCTCCAAAGCACCCGCCAAAGGTGTAAAAGGCATCAGGGTAACCGCTAAGATACCGATAAAGCTCATGATCATAAGCGATAAAGATGAACGACTTTGAATAAAAGGTACCTTTTCCGTACGTATCATATGAATGACCAGCATCTGGCTCCACATGGATTCAATAAACCATCCGGTTTGAAAAACTGACATATATAAGGCTTGCATTGCCGACTCATTCAGCTTCGTATAAATAAGGCCTCCACACATCATCGGACAGATGACAAAATACAAGATAAGGTAAGTAGCAATATCAAACAACGAGCTGACCGGACCCATCCATAACATAAAACGACTGATTCCCGATGCGCTCCAAGCCTGCGGCATCTTGATATTTTCTTCATCAACATGATCCCATGAGATCGCAGTACAGGAAAGATCATAAATCAGATTTAAAAGGATCAGCTGAATCGAAGTCATCGGCAAAAACGGAAGGAAGGCACTGGCCGCAAGCACTGACAGCATATTTCCAAAATTTGAAGAAGCCGTTATTTTGATATATTTCATCATATTGACATATGTCCTTCTCCCTTCGATAACTCCCTTTTCCAATACCATCAGATCTTTTTCCAAAAGCACTACCGAAGCCGCTTCCTTTGCGATATCGACCGCACTGTCAACGGAAATACCGACATCTGCCACCTTCATTGCTGCCGCATCATTGATGCCATCTCCCATATAACCGACACTGTGCCCTTTGTTTTTCAAGGCATGGATGATACGTGCTTTCTGAGAAGGTGAAAGCTTGGCAAATACCCGGACATGTGTTACTTCGTCCATAAGCTCATCATCATTCATTTGTTCGATATCATCCCCTAAAAGCACTTTATCAGTATCTAAGCCTACCTCTTGACAAATGGCTCGGGTCACTTTCTCATTATCGCCCGTCAACACCTTTACATCGACTCCATATTCCAAAAGTGCCTCAATTGCCGCTTTGGTCGTTGGCTTTGGCGGATCAAGAAAGGCAAGAAAACCGATCAGGGCCATGTCTTTTTCATCTGCAATCGAAAATTCACCGACAGGAGAAGGATCTGTTTTCTGTGCAACAGCAATGACACGCATTCCCTTTTGATTCAATTCATCTGATTTTTCAAGTACCGTTTGACGTACTCCTTCTGTCAAGGGTTTAATACTTCCGCCAAGCTCCGCATAGCTGCAGCACGCAAGCATCTCCTCGACCGCACCTTTGCTGACAAGCTGCGTCTTGCCCTCGACATCCTTTACTACCACGCTCATGCGGCGTCTTTCAAAGTCAAAAGGAATCTCATCAATCTTCTCATATCGATTGATCAGCGTATCCCATCCTTTCTTTTTTTGTCTGGCAATCACTGCTAAATCAATCAAATTCTTTAATCCCGTCTGAAAATAGCTATTCAGAAAAGCATGACGAAGCACACGTTCATCACTGTGACCATCAATATTCAGATAATATTCCAATACGACCTTATCCTGCGTAAGCGTTCCGGTCTTATCCGTACAAAGAATATCCATTGAACCTAAATTCTGGATCGCATTCAGATTTTTAATGATCACCTTATTTTTGCTCATGACCAAAGCACCCTTTGCAAGCGATGTCGTTACGATCATCGGCAGCATTTCGGGAGTAAGACCTACGGCAATGGAAATCGCAAACAGCAATGCCTGCATCCAATCATTTTTCGTCATTCCGTTAACCACGAAAACAATTGGAACCATCATGAGCATAAAACGTATCAAGACCCATGAAACAGCATTAACCCCCTTTTCAAAGGTTGTCTTTGGCGGCTTTTCATCAAGGCTTTTGGCCATACATCCCAGCATCGTATCATTTCCGATCGCAATTACAATTCCTTTCGCAGCTCCGCTTATGACATTGCTTCCCATAAAAGCCAAATTCGCAGCATCCATCAAAGCTGTTTCATCCGTGATCGTCATCCCGTTCTTTTCAACAGGCTCACTCTCGCCGGTAAGTGCCGACTGGCTGACAAACAGATCCTTCGCTGATAAGATCCGCAAATCTGCGGGTATCATATCACCTGCAGATAAATGGATCAGATCTCCTACGACGATATCCTCGATCGGTATTTCTTCTTTGATGCCCTCACGTTCCACACAAGCTGTCGTATGGATCATACCGCTAAGCTTTTCAGCGACATTGCCGCTGCGTGTTTCCTGTATAAAACGCAGGATTCCTGAAATCATCACCATCGTCGTTATGCTGATGACCGTAACATAATTACGATCATCAGCAGAAGCCAAAACGATATCCGTAAATACAGATATGACCGCCAAGATAAGCAAAACTACTGTAAATGGATTAATAAAGGCTTCTACAAGTCGTTTTGTCAGTGTATTCTTTTTCCCATAAGTAAAGATATTTCTTCCATGATCATCCCTTGATTTTTCAACACCGTCATTGTCCAGACCTCTCTCATTTACATCATAATTTTCCAATATTTCCGGCTCACTATGAGAAGAAGCCCAATATAAACGCCGGTTGATACTTTCAAAGCTATTTACATTTCTTATTTTTTTCATGATTATCTCCTTTCATCGAAGAAGCATTTCAAAAGACGGATATGAAAAGCTTCTTCTAACTAAATTTCTTTGACACGAGCAGCTTTCCGCATCCATCCTCATCACCCCTTTTCTTCATGGAAAGGATTAAAAAAGCCATCGCTGACGATGGCCGGATCATTTAAGCACTATAAAAAGCGTATCTGTACCTATCCCATCGCCCATTTAAACATATTCGACATTGACCTTGATC
The DNA here is from genome assembly GCF_055420025.1 of Traorella sp. mt218. NCBI lineage: Bacteria > Bacillati > Bacillota > Erysipelotrichia > Erysipelotrichales > Erysipelotrichaceae > Traorella > Traorella sp. mt218. The sequence goes on along the minus strand of NZ_JBVAYM010000016.1, from coordinate 51,407 downwards.
CATATACGCCACCTCTTTCACTAAAAAAACTCGTATGTCCGATAGACATACGAGAGTGTATCATTCACACATTCGTTTGAGCTTTAACTCTGCAGGGCGATGAAACTGTATTATGATACACCTTGCTTTCGATGTATCCTGTTCAAACCATCTCATAGTGTCTCCACTATTTCGCGGCAACAGTCCGTATCCCTGTAGGAGCCTTACCTACCGAACACTTGAATCCTAACAAATTATTTCATCTTTGTCAACACCTAAAAGGTAAGTTTTTCCTACAGATATTTATAAATCCTTGATCCCCCTCATATCTTAGTGACCATGTCCATACTGATGATGTCCTGACTGATCCTGTGAATAGGATTCAAGCAGATCATGTATCTCACGCATGCTCATGGAGCGTACTTCTTCAATAGAAATATTTATATCAAGCGAGCGCAGTTTCTGATAAGCATGATATTTGCCATAAGAGAGGCCTAACTCATTCGCTTCATCCAATTCTTCATAATAGCCATGATAACAGTGAATGTTCGTATCCTTTGAAGTATAAGCCTCGATATCAGAAAGAATCCTCAACGACTGTTCATCATCATCGCCAATGATTGAGATGATCATGATTTCATCATTCGATAATAATGTTGATATCTCTTTATTCTCTATGATCTGATTGACCGCATCCGCATAATTCATATATTTTACATCATTGATTTGACTTAAAAGCTCTTCACCATCTTCATTATAGCCATTAATGGCAATCACCTTATCAAAGCGATTTACTTCCATCTCGATCGATGGATTGATATCAATGCTGATTGCCAAGGTCGGTGTAAAATACATTTGATATCCAATAAATAACATCAATACGCAAGCAACAGGTATGAGTGCATATCTAAATTTATAAGTATGCCTTTTCGAATAACCCTTTGTCTTATCATAAACAAACTGCTTCGTATGATTTTTCAGTTCTTCCCCGGCTTTTACTTGATGAAATGCTTCTTTTATTATTTTTTCATTCATATTCATCACCCTCCAGTTTCTTTTGAAGCATTTGCTTGGAACGAGTTAATAACGTGTACACCGTATTTACATTTTTATGTAAGATCTGAGCAATTTCAGGAGCTGTATAATCTTCATAATAATGAAGATAAACAACATCTCGATATCGGGTCGGAAGTGAAAGCACTGCCTCTAAAACTTCCTTATGATCAGGTGAAATCTGAGAAGGCTGTTCAATGATTTCATCCAAAGCAACCGTATGTTTCCAAAAACTCTTTAATAAATCTTTACAGGCATTGATTGCAACACGAATCAGCCATGCTTTTTCATGTTCATCACTTTCAAAGTCTACATGACTTAATGCATATTTCAAAAAGACCGTTTGAAAGATATCCTCGGTATCCGCACTGTTTTTTAAATGAATCATACAGATTCTTCGGATGGTATCAGAATACAAATCAATGGCTCGATTTACCTCTTGTTCACTACGCATGACATCCTCTAGCGTCCGTGATGATGACCATAGCGATGATTTTCATAACAGTTCTCATAACAACGCTCATTATCTGTCCGATGATTACATATACCGTCACCATTCACATCAATATATGCAGATGTATATCCTCCATTGTTTTTCCAGTCATAATTTTTCTGGGCAGCATTGTCGCAAATACCATCACCATTCGCATCAATATAATCAGAAATATACCCTGCATTGTTTTTCCGATCAAGACAGGTCAGGCTCTTGTAAGCAGCATGATCACAAATGCCATCGCCATCTTCATCAATATAAGCAGAAATACATCCTTGCTCATAATCTTTCTGAGCCGCCTTGATGCTCATTGCACCAACCACTGCGACAACAAATGCCGCACATACAACAACGATCAACTTTTTCATATATAATTCCTCCCATCATTCAAACCATAACGGTTTTCACTATATATACGAATGATATCTGACAATCCATTCATTTTTTTCAAAATTATTTTAACACGTTCATATAATTCTCTCTACAATAAATACAATTATGTAAACATATGGTAACAGTAATAAAAATGCCTGATTTTCTTAAAAACCAGACAATTTCATATTTAGTATCAGTGAATATCCATTTTTGGAAGATTTAAAATTTCATCATTCAATCTTTATAATATCCGGATAATTCTGCACTTTTATTTTCTTATTATCACGCTCACACTCTCTATGTTAGGTGTCTGTGGAAACATATCGAGAGGTATGACCTTGTTTATTTGATATTTTTTCTTTAATACAGCTAAATTCTTTCCAAGTGTTGCGGGATTACAGGATATGTAGATGATCTTTTTGATTCTGCTTTTTAATATGACATTCAACATATTCTCATCCAATCCGCTTCTGGGAGGATCTACGACCAAAACATCGATATCATTATGCTTCGAGAGATATTCCAGCTTATAAGCGGCATCATCACAGATAAAATGAATATGATCCAGATGATTTTCTTTTGCACTCATATTGGCATTTACCACTGCATCCTTGATGCTTTCGATACCGATGATCTCTTTAGCGTTATCTCTTAGAGTAAAAGAAATACCGCCAATACCGCTATAAACCTCCACCAACAGGTTTACATTCCCAACCTCTTCTTTAACGATCTCATACAAACGGTCTGCCTGCTTTGTATTCAGCTGAAAAAAGGAACGTGGTGAGATTTTCACACGGACACCTTTAAGATCAAAATCTAAAAACCTTTTTTCAGAAAGAGGAATCATTTTATGTCCGAAGATCTCAACTGTTTTCTTTTGAGTATGGATACTTTGCCACAAGGAAATGACATTTGGAATATCTAAGATCCTTTGAATACAAGCTTCATCAATCACATCTTCCCCTGTAACCAAAGTGACCTGTGCATGGTGATCAAGGATACGTATCGCCAGTGTACGAAAACCTTTTTTCGTAGAAGAATCATAGGCCTTATAATGAAAATCATTTAATATATCTAAAATTTCCATCCGAATACGCTCAAGCTGTTCATCATGGATGATACATGTTTCAATAGGTGTAAAATAATTAGAATTGGGCTGATACATTCCTGTAACCAGCTTTTTCCCCTTCATTCCAAAAGGTATCTTACAGGCATTCCGGTAATGAAGAATCTGCTCACTTTTCACGATTTTTCTTACGAGTGATGAAGGTATGGCAGCATATTTCATAAGGCTCTGTTTCAGATTGTCTTCCTTCATCTGACACTGTGCTTCATAATCGGCAATCATCAGGGAGCAGGCCCTGCACTGTTTATAAACACGGCATGCCGGCGTACAGCGATGCTTCGATTTATGAATGATCTGCTTCGTTTTCGCTGTCATATATGTCTTATTCTTTTCCACGATCTCAGCTTCAACCGTTTCAAAAGGCAATGCCCCCTCCACAAATACAGGCTGATGCTCGATATATCCGATACCTTCTCCATTGATCCCGCTTTTTTTAATTTCTATTTTCATATTTTTCCTTAACCTTTCTTAAAATTCCTGTTTCGATATCCGCACAGAAATGGAAAAACCAGTTCCTGCGGTTCTTTTCTTTTTTTGTATTAACAAACTGGGTATTTAAAACATATCCCATATAAATGATCATTGAGATAACCAGTACCGATAAAAACAGCACCATCAATGAAGCCAGAGGACCATAGATCGAATCATAATTCGTAAAATGATAAATGATCTGAAAAAATAAAAGTCCGACCAGATAAATGGCTATCGTTGAAAATAAAGCACCGATAAACCCATAACTCTTTCCCCGATCTTTAAATGTGCATAGATGATAAAACACATAAAAGCCAAACAAGGCTGCCGAAAAATATAAAAGAGGCACATAAATAAAGGAGATCCTGCCCAGATAAGATGTCAGCATCACACAGCCAATGACATATAAATAAATCAGCACAAATTCAAAAACACTGTATATCCGGATCGACCATTTTGGATAATCCACCTTTTCTACGCTCACTGCAATCAATAAAAATGAATAGATACAGCGACTGGCAAGAAATAACGAAACACCCATTGATATCATGGATACCCAAACAGAAGCACTGCTTTTATTCAAAAGAAAGTCAATGAAAGGCGATATCAGTTCTACCGGCATGATTTGGGAAAGCAAATGGATCAATTGATTGACATCAATATTCAGCCACTGAAAAGACGCTACAAAAACGATCAATGCCGGTGCAATCGTCAAAAGCAGCGAAAATGATAAGGAATATACAAAAAGGCTTCCTTCAAATGAATGAATCTGTGCTATGCTTGCGATAATCTTTCTCATGACATCATTATATCCGAATGTCTGCTATTCATTCAAATACTTTGTGATCAAATTTAATAAATTCTCATCATTTTCACTTAAATAAACCGTATATTCATCGATTATTGATAAAGATCCCTTTTCATTCTGATAATCATCCAGTTTTTGATTTAAATGTTCACTGGCATTTTCAAAAACAAAAATCTGTTTACCATTGAATACCAATAATGTCTGAAGTGCAATATAATCATTAAAATCTTTTTCATCGATAGAGAAATAATCCAAAACCTCTTCTTTCTCCATTTCTACATATACTTCTTTTGTTTCATACAATGCTTTTTCCAATAAATCCAATTTTCTTACCGAAGTACAGCCAATAAGCATCAAACAGATCATAAGATGTAGTTTTTTCATGTTCCTCCAAAAAAAAGAAGTAATTATTACTTCTTAATCGTCACTTGCCCAATCAGGCATTTCATCTCCTCGTTGTAATAAGACAGCTTTTTGAAATTCTGTCTGATTCAGAAAAATTAAAATATTTTCAATTTCTTCATCCGTACAACCGATCAAAAGCTTCGCTTCACAATCTTTCTTTAAGATATCGGCGGTTACTACGATAGCACCTACCTTGGTACTCTTAACGCTTCCCTTAAAAACATCGATCGGTGATTGATCACTTCCCGTACTATCGCTTAAATATCCATAATCAACCGGATAAACCAGATTTGAATATTTATAATGACAGGTGTTTTTCGGGCGATCGATCACTAACTGACTTGATAAATACAGGGTATCCAGTTTTTGCCAGAAAAAGGCATTGTTTTCATATGCGTTCATATCTTTACCTCCTAAAACGTTACTGATACGCAATCTTTACTTATATCGGATATGCTTCGGCATCCGCACATCATCATCGTTTCTTTTAATTCACTTTGAATCTGATGAAGATAAGTTCTGACACCCTCAGCATGATTTCCTATTGCGGCAATGGAAAAAGGCCTTCCGATCAAAACTCCGTCAGCTCCCAAAGCCAGTGCCTTAAAGACATCGCTTCCGCTTCTAAAACCACCATCTACAAATACTTTCATACGTCCTTTGACAGCATTCGCAATTTCCTCCAGCACTTCGATCGTTGACAAGCCATCCTGAAGCACACGTCCTCCATGATTGCTGACCACGATTCCTGCAGCACCTGCCTCCATTGCTTTTTTTGCTGCCTCAACTGTCATGATACCTTTAAAGATAACAGGCATCTGTGCTTCCTGAACGATTTCCTTCAGGCCCTGTACGTCTTTAAACTCAACAGCCGGTGTTCCTGTTTTTAATGAAACCAGCCCTGCCGCATCTATATCACTACAACATACGCTGCAGCCGCTTGCTTTAATCATCTCAATACGTCTTTTCATTTCATCCTTCTGCCAGGGCTTGATCGTCGGAACGATCCATCCATCATGTGCTGCTCTGAGCGGTTCCATCAAAACATCCACATTCTGACCATCTCCGCTAAATACGATCGTATCCCTTCCGCAGCCTTCAACCAAGGCACAGGTATATTCATATTCGCTCATCTCTGCACCGTAATTGGCTTCAATATTACCGATCGGTGCGACATAGACAGGTAAGGCTACCCGCTTTCCAAAAAAATCACTTTCTGTAGAAACTTCTCCATTTGAAGCAATGACATTCATATTGACACATACTTCTTTTAATTTAGAAACATTTCTTATAAAAGTCGAACCGTTTCCCTTACCGCCGCATCCGGGCGTCTGTCCTGCACATACAATTCCATTACATTCCCTGCAAGCCCTGCATTTGGTCATCCTGCTTCCAGCCTGCCTTCTAACCTCATTCATATCGTTCATAAATTTTCACTTCCGTCTGTTATTATATCTTATTTGAAAGGCATTTTCAATTCTTTTCAAAATTTTCATTGCTTTTCAAAAAGAAAAGCAGGCTTTATTCCTGCTCACTTGCTTTATCCAGCTGGTACTTCTGTATGTAATCATCAAATTGCTTCTCAGTAATATTAGCACCTACGAAAATATCCTCCACTTTCCCGTCTTTTACAAAATAGAAAGTCGGCGTATAAACCTCCGTGGCACTCATGCCGTCACTTAAAAATTCCGCAGGATTCGGATGCTCGGCAACAAAATCATAAACAAGCTGCGGATCTTCACCATCCAAAACGACCTCATTAAATTCAAATCCATGATCGCCGATATAGTCTGACAACACGTTCTCTTTAAAATCCTCGCAATTATGACAGGTGGTCATCGTAAAGGCAAACATAAAAGTATCACCGTTTTCCATTCTATCAAGCACTTCACTTAAAGTTAACTTATGGAGCGTTCCCATTTCAGTAGATCTATCATAACCAGGCTGTGATGAACATCCTCCAAGCAAAGCTACGCTCATACATAATCCCAATAGTAATTTTTTCATCAATATACCTCCAGCATTTAAAGATTATATCATATTCTCGTTAAAATACAAACTACTCTTCGATTCGGTCCAACTGATACTTTTGAATCAATTGATCAAATTCATCCTCGGACAAATCCCCACCGATATAAATCTCCATCACTTCTCCATCTTCAATAAAATAAAATGATGGTGTCAAAACATCCGTAGGCAATAGGTCTGATGTTAAAAACTGTTCAGGATTGGGATGCTCAGCCACAAAATCAGCCGCTTTTTGAAAATCGTCACTATTCATTTCCAATACGACCTCATTAAAATCAAAGCCATGATCCTGCATGTAATAAGCTAAGACATTTTCTTTAAAAAATAAACAGCTCGAACATGTTTCCTGCGTAAATACAAACATAAACGTTTCATCATTTTCTATCTTTTCATTTACTTCATCCATGCTTAACCGATTTAAACGAGCCACTCCCGTATCACGCGGATAAGAGGGTGAACAACCGACTAACACCGCCATCATACAAGATAATATAAATTTTTTCATGCTTCCTCCTTTTAAAAAAAGAAAATGACTACTCTTCATCATCTTCTATTTTATGTGCCACATGCTTTTCTAAATTTTTTGTAATCTTGCGGCGATCCAATGATTTAAATTCTAAGATTTTCTGATTTTTAAGCTTGATCCGTACGATATCCGTATCAAATAACTTCCGCTGATACTCATAACTTTCAATATCAGCATAGTAAATCAAATAGCATTCACCGCCGTGATCATCCAAATAAAAGATCACAAAATCATCACTAAACTCAACCGTTGTCTGATTCTTTGAAAATAAGAGCGAATATATACCAAAAAAAAGCAAAAGAACCCCCATAAAAAAATAAGAATTCTGAAATATTAAAATAAGTCCGGCAACAGCAATGAAGCACATCGTCAAAACAGGCTTTGACTTGACTCTTGCATTGACTTCATAGTTTGCAGGCAGATTACGACATTTAAAACGATTGCTTTTTATTTTCATATGACCCTCAAACATATTATACTTCAAAATGAAAACATTTCAATAAATTCCCAAAATTCCACATAATTAAAGGCTTTTCTCCATAAAGAAAAGGGATCGCTCCCTTTTAATCAGCCAATGTCATGGTAATCACAGCTCCACTTATACCAATCTCATCATCGTTTGCTAAACGGACAGAAGTGATCCGAAGGTTATATAAAGGAATCAATGCTTCAACTCCAGCATTTTGTTTATACTCATGTTGTGACATATCAACGACTGTCCGTTCAATTTCAAATACATACGTCTTTCCTTCCTCAACCTGTGAAATCAGCTCATCCCCTAAATAAACTACAAATGGATCACTCTGATACAGATTGACAACAGCACAAAGAGGGCGTTCATCATGAATGGCATAATTTGGGATCAGTGAACGGACGGTTGCGCTAAATCCCCCACTGAGCACGACCTTCACCATTCCATTACTATCGCTCACCTCATTTAACTGTTTGACCTGTTCAAGCTCTGCTTCAAGTTTACGGTTTTCAGCTTCAAGATCAGAAATCTCAGCTGCCAGCTCATCTCTATGGGCAACGACTGCATTATATTTTCCATTCAAATTGTCATATTCACTCTTGGAAATGTTGTTACAGCCGCTTAAAACGATAAACGATGCCATCATCATGATAAAATACTTTTTTTTCATAAAATTATCCTCCCTGATCAATTCATTCTCTAAATATCCATCTATATTTATATTATCATTTTTACCCTATAAATACTATATAAAAAGATGATCATTCTGTATAAAACAACCATCTTTTATCGAATATTTATTACATTTACATGGTCAAGCGATATGATCACATTTATCCCTGCTTGTTTCTGTCATTCAAATATCTCACCATCAGGTGTGACAATTCTTTCATAGACCTTATAATCCTTACCGCTTAGCCGGATGGCTTTTCTGATCGTTTCCAATAAAGGAGTGCAGCAAGGGGCATTCATCGCAATGACCTCTACACTTTCAAAATTAACATTTTTAAATAAGTCGGTACATTTTTCCAACAGATGATTGGTCAGATCGTTTTTGGGACAGGCAATCAAAGCTACATGATCACGGATAAAATCCTGATGAAAACTTGCATATGCATAAGCTGAACAATCAGCTGCAATCAGCAAACGGGAATCTTTCAGATAACGATTGTTTGAATTGACGCTGGTGATCTGTACCGGCCAGTTGTAAAGCTCTGAGGTTGCTTCATAATCACATTCATCGCCCACACAGAAGCTTTTTACTTTCGGCTGGAAGCTCATGGCATCCGCCTGACAAAACTGCATGCAGTAGCCATTGTTATCACATCTTTTCTCATTTACGACATGTACCTTCCCATTGATCAGCTGCAAGACTGAATTCGTACAAACCTTTATGCAATTCCCACAGCCTGTACACTTCGATCCATCGATGACGACTCTGTTTTTCATTGTTCTCACCCGTTTTCATTATACATGCTTTTGCTTTTTCTTTCATGTTTTATGACTGTAATTTTAAAAGAACCCGTCTTATTGGTCTGAACGGGTTCTTCTTTTTTCTGTTTTAGGATGCGAGGACCTTCTTGAAGAAGTTTTCTTTTTATCTGAAGTCTTTTTAGGACCTTTGATCCCATCTAATTTAACTGTCACATCAAATCCTTTGATCTTACATGAATGCATGCTGTTAAGCACCAGATCAACGGCACTGTTTTCAATATCGACCAAAGCATAAGAGCCTTTCATTTCAATCTTGCCGATCATATCACTTGAACCATTTGTATATTCCGCAATTGCCGCTACGATATGACTTGGGGTGACTCCCTGGTTTTTACCGATATTGATATGTAAGGTCGTTGTTTCGCCCTCTTTGAAATTACGCATCTTGCCTTTCTTTTTCTCAGGTTCATCCACACGGACATCCAAAGGCTTATAGCTCAGCGAAATCAAAGCACCGACCAGATTTTCTATTGAAACACCTTCACTTAATAGCTCGTTAGCAATCTCAAAGGTCTGAGAATTAATGCCTTCTGAACATGCCTGAAGAACCTTTTCGATATATTTTCTCTTATTCAGTTCGATCAGCTGCTCACTGCTTGGCAATGGAACATTGCGTATATGAGTTTTGGTATATCTTGAAATATCCTTGATAAAACGCTTCTGGGCACTTCCGGAAACCAGCGTAACAGCCAGTCCTTTCTTTCCTGCCCTTCCTGTTCTGCCAACACGATGAATGTAATATTCATGATCCTGAGGTATATCATAATTGACGACCAGATCGATATCATCTACATCAATTCCTCTTGCCGCAACATCTGTCGCAATCAAAATCGGATAATTCCGCTGTTTAAACTGATTCATGACCCTTGTCCGGACCTGCTGTTTCATATCGCCATGCAGGCCGATCGCCTTGATATCATAGCTGTTCAGCTCATCAACAAGCTCGTCTACCATCTTTTTCGTATTCGTAAAGATCATCGTTAAGCTTGGATGAAGCGTTTCTAAGACAACACGTAAAGCTTCACTTTTCTGTCCGCGGCGACATTCATAATATATCTGATCGACCGTATCGATCGTACGCTGGGCACTTTTTATCTCGATCGTGACAGGATCATGTTGAAACTGCTGGGTGATCCTTAAGATAGCATCGGGCATCGTTGCGCTGAATAAAGCCATCTGGTAGCTTCCCTTTTCCATGTAATTAAGAATCGTTTCAATATCTTCCTTAAATCCCATATTCAGCATTTCATCCGCCTCATCCAAAACGACCATGCGGATATCATCTAATTTAAGGGTCTTACGACGCAGATGATCCATGACTCTTCCCGGTGTTCCGACGACAATATTACAGCCTCTTTTCAATAGACGTATCTGATTCTCAATCGATTCGCCGCCATAAATCGGAACGATCTTGACGCCTTCCTTATATTTGGAGAACTTTCTCAGCTCTGTTGCGATCTGGATATCCAGCTCTCTTGTCGGAGCCAGTATCAATATCTGGGGCTTACGGATCGATGGATCCACCTTTTCAATTGCCGGCAGCCCAAAAGCAGCTGTCTTTCCTGTACCGGTGTTGCTTTTTCCAAGCACATCACGGTTTTCCATTAAAACAGGAATCGCATCTTCCTGTATTTTTGTTGGTTCTAAATAACCGCACTCTTCAATCGCACGATTAATTTCTTCACTTAAACCTAGTTTATAAAAATTACTCATTTTTTCCTCTTTCTATAGTTATCTGTTCCACTATACCATTTATTGTCAGTAATTGCAAAAGAAATCCTCTAAAGAGCCATTTTTTTCCAACATCCTGCATTTTGCTCCCATTTTTTCACAAATTATCACGAATAAAATAGTTAGTTTTTGAGTTATAATTAATTTGGTGATATAGATGAATGAAGTAGCAGAAAACTTACCTCAAATGAAAATACAGCTTGAAAAGATGATGTTGCTTTATCAGGCAGCTTTAGAAGAAGTGCTTACACGTATCAACATCTTGAATCGGGAATTTAAGATTGCAAATTCTTATAGTCCGATCGAACATATCTCCTCACGTATCAAAACGCCTAAGAGCATCTTTAAAAAAATGCAGAAGAATAATATTGAAATAAGTGCGGAGAACATGATCAGATATATTGACGATATCGCAGGCATACGCATCGTTTGTAAATTTACGAGCGATATTTATTTATTGGTTGAGCTGATTGAAAAACAGCAGGATCTTAAGATCCTCATTCATAAGGATTATATCAAAAATCAAAAACCAAGCGGTTATCAGAGCTATCATCTCATCGTTTCCGTTCCTGTCAATTTAGCGGAGGGCTGCATCAATACCAAGGTAGAAATACAGATCCGCACGATTGCCATGGATTTTTGGGCTTCGATCGAACACAAGATCCGTTATAAATATGAAAAAGACATTCCCCCTCATATTCAGCGAGAATTACGGGAATGTGCCGACATCGTAAAATTTTTAGATAAGAAAATGCTGGCTTTAAATGAGGAAGTCCATCAGGAAGAAGTTGATCAGAATGATGACTATGAAGAAATGATTGAAGCTTTGAAGAAAATGCTTCAAGAGGCCTCACAAAAAAAGACTTTATCATCATAAAGCCTTTTTTCGCTGACGTTTCATCTCTTCCAGCACCTGTGATATTTGTAAACTGAATTTTTCTGACATGAGCGGACTTTGAAGAAGTCCTTTTTGTATGCAATCAAGCGCATGATCGATCTCACCGGTAAAATCACTTTTTTGGTCAACTCGGATGATTTCCTCTTGATCGCTGATCATGATCCTTGCCTGAGTATTCTTCCAGTAATCGATGATTTCGATACGACCTTTCTCTCCAATAAGAATTCCTTTATTTTTTTCTTTTTCCAGCCAGCTTGATTTCAAGGATGATAAGATCCCATTTTCATATTCAATCGTACATTCACATTCAAAATCACAGGGATAGTCCTTATATGGTTTGACATGGAAGCTCATTTGCTTGATATCGCTTTGTGCATATAAATGTGAAAAGCAGATCGGATAGACACCGACATCATAGAAACTGCCACCCATGCTTTCTTCTACATTCCACTCCTTCAATGCATTCTCATCAAATGAAGCACAATATTTTGCGCTGATTGCATGAAGAGGTCCAATTTCACAGACTCTTTTACGTATGATCTGTTGGAGAGGTGTAAAACAGGTCTTATGGGCTTCCATCAAAAAGCAGTGATGCCTGGCGGCTGTTTCAAAAAGTGCTTTGATATCCTGACAATTAGCTGCCAGCGGTTTTTCAATGATGACATGTTTATGATGGCTTAAGGCTTCTTTTCCAAGTGCTGTATGGGTCGGATTTGCGGTAGCGATATAAATCAGATCAACAGCAGGATCCTTGAAGGCTTCTTCATAGGAAAAGATGTGATCGATATGATATTTTTGGGCGAACGAGGATGCCTTTTGCCGATCCCTTGAAGCAATGCCATAAAGCTTTCCCTTTGAATAGTGAATGCCTGTGGCAATGCGCTCTGCGATATGACCACATCCTAAAATTACGATATTTATCATAAAGAAGAAAAGGCTCGATGAGCCTTTCTAGAATCTCTCTCTTTTATTGTAAGTCGTATGAAGCAGATGATGTGCTTTTTCACTGTTCGGTTCGCCCAGATAATTTTCATACAGTGCCTGAATCTGCTTATTTTCGTGTGATTTACGTACCGGCAGTTCTTCATCTTCCGCATAGAGCGCTGCTGCACGCTTTGCCTTATAGTTGAAGCCGCTGTTACGCACATCCGCACTGACATATGGCATACCGCCGCCATTGATACAACCGCCCGGACAGCCCATGATCTCAATGAAATGATATTTGCTGACACCGTTTCGAATATCATCCAAAAGCGGTTTCGCAATTTTCATGGAATGAGCAACAGCCACATGGATCTCCATGCCGGCAATTTCCAGCGTTGCTTCCTTTAAGCCTTCCACACCACGTACGGCCTTGTATTCGATATTTTTTAATTCCTTATTTTCCAAGATATCCGCTACTGTTCGTAAAGCCGCTTCCATGACACCGCCGCTGGTACCAAAGATAACGCCCGCACCTGAGTATTCACCAAACATATCCTGATCAAATTCAGAATCCTTCAGATCGGCAAAATCAATACCAAACATCCTGATCAGACGGGCACACTCTCTGGTAGTCAGAACAGCATCGACATCCTGCATGCCGTCATGAACATTTTCTTTCTTGTTGATCTCACCTTTCTTGGCAACACAAGGCATGATCGAAACAACATAGATATCTTTTGGATCGATGCCCTTCACTTCTGCATAATAGCTCTTGAGGATGGCACCAAACATCATATGCGGTGATTTACAGCTGGAAAGATGATCCAACAGATCCGGATATTCTCTTTCACAATAATTGACCCATCCCGGTGAGCAGGAGGTGATCATTGGTAACACACCGCCTTTTTTTATACGGTGAAGGAATTCATTTCCTTCCTCCATGATCGTCAGATCAGCCCCATAATCCGTATCATAAACACGATCAAAACCGCAAAGCTTCAGTGCCGTTACCATTTTTCCCGTTACCTTCGTACCGATCGGCATCCCAAACTCTTCACCGAGTGCTGCACGAATGGCCGGCGCTGTTTGTACGATCACATGCTTTGAAGGATCATTCAATGCTTCGATGACTTCATGAATCGTTTCCTTTTCATGTAAGGCACCTACCGGACAGACATTGACGCACTGTCCGCACTGCATACAGTTGACATCTTTTAATGACAGGTCAAAGACAGGTCCGACACTCGTCTTAAAGCCACGATTGATATAGTTTAAGACACCTAATCCCTGTATTTTCTCACAGGCGCTGACACAGCGTCCGCAAAGAACACATTTGCTCGTATCACGGACGATGCCTTCGCTGGCATCATCAAAGGTCGGTTTTGTCTTTTCACCTTTAAAGGCATCCTCACGGACCCCTACCTGAGCGGCCAGGCGCTGCAGTTCGCAGTTATTGTTGCGGATACACTGCAGACAATTTTTAGAGTGGTTGGAAAGCATCAGCTCTACAACGCCTCTTCTGGCATCAAGTGCTTTTTTAGAATTCGTATAGACTTCCATACCTTCACTGATCGGATAAATGCAGGCAGCACAAAGATTACGTGCCCCTTTTACTTCTACCTGACAGACACGACAGGCGCCCGTTCCCGTCAGATCCTTTAAATAACAAAGCGTCGGGATATGAATATTATTGGCTCTGGCTGCTTCCAGGATCGTAGATCCTTCTGCCGCTTCAATTTCCTGATTGTTGATCTTTAATTTCACCATCTCAAAGCCCTCCTATCTCATCTCAACAGCGCCAAAGTGGCAGGCTTCCCTGCAGGCACCGCACTTGATGCACTTGCTTGTATCAATCTTAAATACTTCCTTACCGGCAATACCGCTGATCGCACCTGTCGGACATTTCTTCGAACACAAAGAGCACTTCTTACATTTATCCGGATCGATCGAATAAGAGAGCAATGCCTTACATACATGTGCCGGACAGCGTTTATCCTTAACATGTGCTTCATATTCATCTCTAAAGAAACGCAGCGTAGATAATACCGGATTTGGTGCTGTCTGTCCCAATCCGCAAAGTGCGGTAGACTTGATCGTATAACAAAGCTGTTCCATCTCATCGATCAGCTCCATCGTACCTCTTCCTTCACAGATATCCGTCAGCATTTCCAAAAGACGCTTGGTTCCGACACGACACGGCGTACACTTGCCGCATGATTCATCAACGATGAAATCCATATAGAAACGAGCGATATCGACCATACAGTTATCTTCGTCCATGACGATCATACCGCCTGAACCCATCATCGAACCCTTGGCTACCAGCGTATCAAAATCAATCGGTGAATCCAGATCATCTTCTGTCAGACAGCCGCCGCTCGGACCGCCTGTCTGAACAGCCTTAAAACGTTTATTATTCGGACAGCCGCCGCCAATTTCATAAATTACTTCACGCAGCGTCGTACCCATCGGTACTTCCACAAGACCGGTATTGACGACCTTGCCACCCAAGGCAAATACTTTCGTACCGCTTGATTTTTCCGTTCCCATCGACTTGAACCAGTCAGCACCGTTATTGATGATCTGGGCTACATTGGCAAGTGTTTCCACGTTGTTGATGATCGTCGGTTTTCCCCAGACACCTTTATGTGCCGGAAATGGTGGTTTTGGCATCGGCATGCCACGCTTTCCTTCAATTGAGGCAATCAAAGCCGTTTCCTCACCACAGACAAAGGCACCGGCACCTAAACGAAGCTCTAAGTCAAAACTAAAATCTGTCGAAAAGATATTCTTTCCCAACAAGCCCAATTCCCTGGCCTGCTTGATCGCAATATTCAAACGTTCAACAGCAATCGGATACTCGGCACGGATATAGATATAACCATAATTGGCACCGATCGCATAACCGGCAATCGCCATCGCTTCGATGACGCTGTGCGGATCACCTTCCAAGATAGAACGATCCATGAAAGCACCCGGATCTCCTTCATCGGCGTTACAGATGACATATTTCTGATCGCTCTCTTCCTGAGCGGCAAACTGCCATTTCAAGCCTGTAAGGAAGCCTCCGCCGCCACGTCCGCGAAGTCCGGATTTCTTAATTTCATCAACGACCTCCTGTGGCGTCATTTCTGTCAACACCTTACCTAAGGCCATATAACCATCACGGGCAATATATTCATTGATATCCTCCGGATTGATCACACCACAGTTTTTCAAGGCAACACGCTTCTGCTTCGCATAGAAACGGATCTTATCCATGCTGAAAACTTTTTCCTTTGTTTCCTCATCGATATCATGCATTTCCAGACGTTCGACACGTCTTCCCTTATAAATATGCTCATTCACGATCTCACTGACATCTTCTACCTTTACCTGACAATAGAAAACCCTGTCCGGATGAATGGCAATGATCGGGCCTTTCTGACATAAGCCAAAGCAGCCGGTCTTTACGACCTTGACTTCCTTATCCAGACCCATTTCCTCTAAAACACGATTAAATTCTTTCTCAATCAGATCACTCTTGGAGGATGTACATCCCGTTCCTCCGCAGATCAGTACATTCATTCTTTCCATACTTATCTACCTGCTGCTCCTATCGTAAATTCCTCACAGATTTCTCCCTGTCCGATATGTTTACGTGTAACTTCTTCCGCCTTAGCAGGATTCATATGAACATAAGTTGTCTTATTTCCCTGCTTATCAAACACTTCTACGATCGGCTCATAGGAACATAGCCCCATACATCCGCTCTGTGTGACAGACGCACTATAATTATGCTTCGCCACCTCTTCCACAAAGGTGTTCAATACCGGACGGGCACCCGCAGAAATGCCGCACGTCCCCATACCGACAACGATCCGGTAATCATTTTCACCATCGCGCAGGTCAAGACGTTTCTTTGTCTGATCGCGCAGAGCTTTTAAATCCGCTAATGACTTCATCTTTTTCCTCCTCTTTGATACCTTCATTGATATAAGCCTTGCACCAAGAAGAAATCTCAGCTTCGCAGATGCTTACATCGCCCAGGATTTCCCTGATTTGCTGTGAATCAAAACTAAACTGCTTCTCATCACTTATATAATCAAAGTGAATATGAACGGCTTCATTCATACATAGAGCCAATACCAGCGCATCACCGATATCACCTCTGGGAGGAACATCCCAATGATCCTTTTTCATCGTACATTTGATCCTTGTTCCTTTATTCACTTTTGATTCCAATTCAAAACGGCCTTCACACTGTTGAGCCAATTCCTTGAAAAACGGTATCCCCAGACCGATTTTTCTTGTCTTGCGAGTCGTAAAGAAAGGATCCTGTACCTTTTTTACCATCGCTTCATCCATGCCCTTTCCGTCATCTCTGATTTCAAGAGAAATTTCATTTTTCTTTTTACTGTCCACAAAGCGTATCATGATATGAGATGCTTCTGCCCGTATGCTGTTAGAAGCAATATCTAACAGATACATGCTTAAATCAGCCATCATTTGCATCCCTCCACAACGCTTTCCACATCCTGATATCAATATCTTCCTCAAAATGATCGATATCCTGAAGATAATGTGCATCGCTGTTTCTGATCCATAACACTTCCTTCAGCCATGGATGCAGCTGCTGCACCATTTCTTTTTGTGCCTGATTTTTTACTTCGATCAGATCAAATTCCAAATGCCGGGGAATAAAACCTAATTGCGTCATGATCGAATTTGCCTTATCACAGACATGGGCCAGGGAAACGATCCCCTGACACTGATGTGCTTTTCGGATGATATTCTCCATGCTCTGATTCACCGATTGAAGCAAAAGCACATCTTCACCGGCAACCACTTCATCAGCTTCATCAAACAGCCATTGATTGCCAAAATAACGAACATCATTTCTGATCAGAGGCAAATGCTCTTTTAACCACGCATCAAATACCATCGCCCTTGAATAATCCTGAAAATAGATACACAGATGCACTTCTTCGATGCTCTGCACCTCCACACCATAGACATATCCCATATCAAGCTTTCGGGCTACCTCAGCCATGACTCGCTGCTGTCCCAGCGTATTATGATCACAGACACTGATCATTTCCAAACCGCATATCTTTGCCATATTGACAATATTATGCGGTGTCATATCATCGCTGGCACAGGGAGAAAGCGCTGAATGAATATGCAGATCGACACGCATGCTACAACCCTAGCTCCACACATTTCTTACAGATTTCATAAGCTGAAAGCTTGCTCGCACATAAAGCGATATCCTCTTCAAGTGCCCGATCGATCACTTCCTGCTCAATCTTTGCATCCTGGGCGATCACCAGCACGCTGATTTCTTTCAAAGCGCTTACAGCAACGCTGTTAAGATGACTCTGGACCGTGATCCATATCTGATTTGCTTCACTGTTGCCAATGACCCAGCTTAACAGATCACCGACAAAGACACCTGAAATTTCTTTTTCCAGCGCCTTCTCGCTTGCCCATATCTTAAAACCCGTCTTTTGCGCAAATTCTTTAACCTGCATCCTTTTCTCTCCTTTTAATGATCCGGCAATCTTCCAGACACTGCTCTTTATCAACGATGGCCTCTGCCATGCTGCGACAGGACGGATAACCGCAGGCACCACAGTCAAAGCCCGGAAGATGATCAAAAATTTCATTGACCGCACTGAATCGCTTCAATTGTTCCATCATATTCTTTGGCTGCAGCTTTTGCTCATCCTTATCCTTTCGAAGCTCTTCAAGCGTGTAATTCTTTATCTTTCCGTGAGCGCTCTTCATCAGCTCATGCATATTGATCCTTCCATTGAAAGGATTTCCCCATAAAAACTGTCCGCCGATGCAACCGTTGAAACAAGCGCTCAGCGACAGATACTTTACTTCCTTTAAAAGACCAAACTCACTCAGCTCCAAAGCCTTCAAAACCTTATCCATCCCATTCACAGATAAGATCTGGGCATCAAAGCGCTGTCCAAGTCCACAGGCTACCGAACGGATGCCTTCCTTACATAATTCGACATCTGCCTCCTCATGATTGCGATAGCTATTGATGTTAGGAAACAGATCTACGATCGAAAGACAATGATCGATCTCGCTGTTGACATTACCATACGGATATTTCCCAAAAGCCAGCTTGGCAGGACATTCGCAAAGCAAAAAGATACCTGCATCCTCACCATATTTCTGACGTACATCCTTTGCTGCCAGCACTGAAGGATATTCAAAATCAATCTGATTTTCCAACAGCATCGGATACTGTTTTTCAATAAGCTCATTCACCACCGGGCAAAATGAAGAAATATACAAGCCTTGTTTTCCTTTTAAAAGATCATTGACCTTTTCATAAACAGCCCCCTCATAAGGACTCAGACTTACTAATTCATCAAAACCAAGCTTTAATAAAGCAGCGTTCAATCGCCGCGCGTCTGTTTCATCCGAACAATCACAATAAATTGAACTTGGAACCAGACCAATCTTTATCTTATAATTTTGTAAATCAATCAGTGTCGATCCCTTCGCACTCAGTCCCGAATGCTTACAGACACTGATACATGCTCCGCAGTTAATACATTTATCTGCAGATATAAGCACTCTTTCATCCTTGATCGTAATCGCTTCAAAGGGACATGTTTTCAGACAACGCATACATTTTACACACTTATGAAGCGTATAAGTAATCACTCTCATATACGAAATCCGATCCTTAAACAGGTTCCCTGGGAAGATGTTTGTAAATCAAATGTATCCGCCACCCTTTTAATATTCGGAAGTCCCATACCGGCACCAAAGCCAAATTCCAATGCTTTCCCGGAAGCTGTTGAATATCCCGGCATCATCGCCTTCTCCACATCCCTGATTCCCGGACCGCAATCATTGAAAGAAAGATAGACACCCTCTTCACTGATTTCCAGAACCACTTCTCCGCCATAGGAATGAATGATCATATTGATTTCTGCTTCATAACAGGCAACAGCGATTCTGCGCAGGATATCAGCAGGAAGCCCCAGCTGTTTCAACAATCCTTTAATATCCGTTGATACCTTACCGGCATTGACATAATCTTCACGCATGACAGGATAGGTTTCTTTAAACACTCTTCAATCCCTTTGCATGCAGGATGCCGCAAGTTTCAAACATCGTCAAAGGTGTGGTAATCACATTGATATTCATTTCTTTGGCTAAGGCAATTTCTTCCTCATTGTATTTTTTTCCTCTTACGATCAAGATAGTATGAATATCCAGCATATCAGCCGTACGGATGCTTTGTGAATTGCATAAACCTGTGATCAGTATCGTTTCCTCCGAATATTGTTGGATCAGCGCTAACGCGTCACTCATCAGATCTGAAGAAAAACCGTAATTAATCTCACATTCATTTCCACAGCTGACCAGCCATTCCCCATGTACAGCTTTTATAATTTCATCTAATTTCATATTATTCACTCGCAGCAATCGCACTGATCAGCTGTCTGACCTCATTCATATCCGTAATGTTGCCATGAACCTTGCCATCAATGATCGCTACCGGTGCCAATCCGCAGGCTCCAAGACAACGTGTGGCATCAATAGAAAACAAGCCATCCGGACTTGTCTTGTTGACCTCACAGCCACAAGACTCACAAATCGTTTCCAAAAGCTGCTGGGAGCCCTTTACATAACAGGCGGTTCCCATA
Source organism: Traorella sp. mt218 (assembly GCF_055420025.1). Classification (NCBI taxonomy): domain Bacteria; kingdom Bacillati; phylum Bacillota; class Erysipelotrichia; order Erysipelotrichales; family Erysipelotrichaceae; genus Traorella; species Traorella sp. mt218. The sequence goes on along the minus strand of NZ_JBVAYM010000016.1, from coordinate 30,963 downwards.
CAGACATTAATGACATGCTTGCCTTTCGGCTGGGTTGTAAACTGTGCATAGAATGTAACGACCCCATATACATTGGCAACGCTTACATGACAGGCATCAGCAATCTTCAGCATCGCTTCAAACGGGATATAGCCACATTCATTCTGAACATCATGCAGCATCAATTTGACAGGACCCATCTTGTCCTTATGTCTTTCGACAATCTCATCAATCTTTTTTCTTGTTTCAGCATTTATCTTTTCCATTTGACAACCTTCCTTCTGAATCAAAAAACTTCATGAAGTTATTTTACCATTTTTCTCTCCTTTAGAAAACCCTCTTTTGTTATTTCTATCACAAATTAGTGTTTTTCATTTAATGCTCCTACTGAAAATGATCAAAAAAATTCACACAGTATCTTTTATAACTGCATCTCCTTATTGTAAAAAAAGAGCATATTTAGAATCCTAAATATACTCTTTTATGATCGTCCTTTTAAATACGTCTTTTCTTAGATATCACGATGCTTGAAAACATATGTGCCAATAGCAAAGGTGAATACAAAAACAACAAGCACAAACAACAAGGAGCTTAATAAAATATTCCCTGTTATATTTAACTTCTCGATTTGACTGATTGTATTAGAAAAATCTAAGACAGACAGATTTTGTCCTAATGCTTTTCCGATATAACTGACGGCTACCGGTTCAAAATTAATGACAACGATGGATACCATGATAGCTACGATCTGTTTTTTTGTTAAGACTGAAATAAAATATCCGATCATCGCATAAGCAATGACAATGATCATTTGAATAACGATACTTTCGATAATTTGCATATTGGTCCAAACAAATTCTCCGGATGTCATAGGAATTCCCTTGACAGTTCCCCAAACGTAAGCTCCGATACAAGCTAAAATAAACATGATTTCAGAAATAAAAATCGATACCAATAATCTTCCGAAATATATTTTTGTTTTACTAACACCACTTGAAACGATGGCTTTTATAGTTCCTTTTTCATAATCGTTAGTTACATACATGGCGATCATGATGATAAAAAAGATTTCATAGAATGAAACGATGCTGCTCAGAACCTCAGCCAAACATATGCTGCTATCAAGCCCTGCTACGACAGTAAGCAAAGCTCCTAAAGGTGCGGACGCTAGTAAAGAAACAAAAAATACTAAATTGTGACGTATCTTATAAAGCTCGGCTTTAAATATTTTACTCATTTGTATTTCCCCCTACTAATTCCAAAAAGTAAGTTTCCAAGTCTTTACCTGATTCTTTGAGCTCTTTACTTGATAAGCTTTTTACTATTTTCCCATCAATCATAAAAGCATAATCAGTCGCTATTTTTTCCATTTCTCCTAGGATATGACTTGAAATGAATATGCTCACACCTTGTCTGTTTAAATCTTCAAGCAAATGTCTGATTTCAGAGATCGCCACCGGATCCAGACCGTTGGTCGGTTCGTCTAAAAGCAATAAATCAGGATTGCCAAGCAAAGCACAGGCAATTCCTAATTTCTGGCGCATTCCCAAAGAAAAAGCTTTGACCTTGCGATGTTTGAATTTAAGTAAATCTACTTTCTTTAAGACCTCGTTTACTTCATTTTTCCCTTTACCGTGAAGCTTTGCCTGATACATCGTATTAGCATAACAGCTCATTTCATCATAAAAGGCCGGCACTTCGATAATAGAACCAATTCTACCTCTCTCTTGCCATAACTCTTTTTCTTCTGATTTCCCATTAATGATTATTTCTCCGCTTGTTTTATTAGAAAAACCTAAGATCAATTTCATTAATGTCGTTTTACCTGCTCCATTTCTTCCGATCAATCCGAAGATCGATCCTTTTGGCACTTGAATGCTGACCCCGTCATTGGCCATAAATCCTTTATAATTTTTCTTTAAATCTTTTGTTTCGACAATGTATTCCAAAAAAATCACCCCTTCATTTTATTTTTGTAATATTTCATAAGCAATAAGCCAATAATGGCTAAGATTAAAAATGCGAGTGGAATTATGATATTGGTTGAATCAATCTGCGGCAAGATCACAATTAAAGAAAAAACGGCCATAATCAATCCTAATATCACAAGAAGTATGCTTATCATGTATAAGGCTTTATATATATTACTTTTCATATTTCCTCCTTTTTTTACCGGGCTATTATACAGCAAAATTATCTAATTGAAAAGGTAAAATTAAAATTACAAAAAAAAGAATCATCTGCTGATGACTCTCAATCATGGATTTCTTCATCTTTTATAAATTTGTTTTGAAGAAACTTTAAGATTGCTTCAAAGACAATCAAAAACAAGACAAGCCAAATCGTCCATGCAAAGATACCGATCATATCGACATTGATGCGGCATAACTGAAACTGACGTCCAAGACCCGGTGATACCGAACCTAATATTTCTGCCATGATGCCGACCTTAAAAGTAAGTCCCAGACCATTTGAAAAAGAAGCATAGATATAATGGGATATCAAAGGTAAATAAACCTTGAAAATCTTATATGAACGTCTGACTGGATAAATACGCATCAAATTCAGATATTTGCTTTCAATGCTTTTCATACCGCTTAACGTATTGGCATAAGCCATAGGAAACATGACCATAAAACCGATCACACAGGTAGCAATCCGTGAATTTGTCCAAATCAGTACGATTAATATATAAGATACATTGGGAATGCTTTTCAGTATCGTATAGACAGGCTCAAAATATTCTTCAAACTTATGGCTGATACCGCTGCACACACCAAAGGAAACCCCCATGAACAAGGCCAATAAAAGACCAAAAAAGCTTCTTGCAAGCGTATGGGTAAACGCTTCATAAAAACCGCTGTCAAGCGCTAATTCAATCATTCGTTCAGCGACATCAAAAAAAGAAGGGAGCTTGATCGGATTATCAACCATTTCTCCGCTTATCATCCATACGATCAATAAAACAAGGATTGTAACGAAACTGCGCTTTTTCATACCGCTATTATACTCGTTTTTCTTTAAAAATAAAAGGGAGATACCATGACCTCCCTAATGATTATTTTGAAAGCATCTCTTCACTGAACTCAATATTCATCAATGACAGAAGCGTTGTCAGATCATCTGTACATTCGCCGGCCTCAACATAGTGAATATTCTGTCTTTCCCATGTAGCTTTTGAGATAGCTGCACTTGGAACACCTAAAGTATCAGCACCGATCGCATCGACAAGCTCCACGATCTTATCCGGATCATTGACTGCTGTTTCATTGACAAATGTTTCGATCGTACTGATTACATTCGCACATTTATCTTCACTGCCTTCTTTCACAAAGATCGCTGCCTGAGGGAATCCTTCTAAATCAGTCCCCATCTTTTCCTGATAGGCTGTCTGAAGGTTCTCGATGACCTGAAGCTCGATGCCCTGCTCTTTTGCTTTCTGAATCGTTGCGGTTACAGCCGGTTCAGCCAGCATGCCACAGTTTGCATTACCGCTCAATAATGCTCCCTGAACATCCTGAGCACTTGAATACATCACGATTTCAGGTGTGATATTGTCAAGATCAACAGCCTGGCGCAAAACAAAATCAGTCACGCTTCCTTCACCAAAAGTCGCAAAGGTTCCTTCTTCATTCAAAGCATTTTCACTGGTACCTACCAGATAAAGATTTCCCCATGTGATCACAGCTTTTAAACGATAAGGACTCTTTCCGGCTTCGATCATCTTGGCACCTAAATTAACAGGTGCGATGATGATATCATACTCGCTGTCATCTTTTACTAATTCTGCGCTTACAACTTCGCTTCCAGTAACAAATTCAAAAGTGTTTTCACTTTCTTCACTTGCTGCTTCTAAAAGTGAAAGAGCTGGCGCTCCTGTCGGTGACAACACCTTGACAGGTTCATTTGTCGTAGTTGTGGAACAGCCTGCCAAAAGCAAGGCAGCCACCATCAATGATTTTAAATGTCGCATCTTACCTTCTCCTCTATTTCTTTCTGAAGCATCTTCACAAATTCATCAAATGATACCGTGTTCGATTCTTTATGACCCTGGCGGCGGATCGTTACCGTATGATTTTCTTTCTCACCGTCACCCACGACTAATTCGATTGGAATCTTTTTCATTTGTGCTTCCCTAATACGATAACCCAATTTTTCATTTCTTGCATCTAATTTGCTCCTAAAACCAAGTTGATTCAATTCATCATTGATTTCTTTGGCATATTCATAATGATGTTCATGATGGACCGGAATCACTTCTACCTGTACAGGAGCCAGCCACATTGGGAACTTACCGCCAAAATGTTCGATCAGAATTCCGATGAAACGTTCTACTGAGCCGAATATGACACGATGCAGCATGACCGGCCGTACCTTTTCACCATGTTCATCAATATATGTCAGATCAAACCTTTCCGGAAGATTCATATCTAACTGGATCGTGCCACACTGCCAGACTCTTCCTAATGAATCTTTGATATGAAAATCCAGCTTCGGTCCATAGAAAGCACCATCGCCCGGATTAATCTTATATGTCTTGCCGGCAGCCTCACAAGCCTTCGCTAAAGCCGCTTCGCTTCTTTCCCATACCTCGATCTCACCAATATACTTTTCCTCAGGACGCGTGCTTAATTCAATGTCATACGTCAAACCAAAGATCGCATAGACACGATCGATAAAACGAATCAATGAAATTACTTCACTTTCGATCTGATCCATACGCATGAAGATATGTGCATCATCCTGTGTAAATGTACGAACCCTGAAAAGGCCATTCAACGCTCCGCTGGCTTCATGACGATGTACCTGTCCCAATTCACCCATACGAATCGGAAGATCCTTATATGAATGCAAAGAATTCTTATAAACCAGCATGCTTCCCGGACAATTCATCGGTTTGATCGCAAACTCACGGTCATCCACCATAGACGTGTACATATTCTCACGATAATTGTACCAGTGGCCACTTACTTCCCATAATTCCTTCGACATCATGATCGGTGTCTTGATAAACTCATAACCTTCTTTGGTATGTTCATCATACCAGAATTTCTCCAATTCATTTCGCAAGATCATACCATTAGGCAAAAAGAACGGAGCACCCGGAGCATATTCGCTCATCATGAACAATTCTAATTCTTTGCCCAGCTTCTTATGATCTCTTTTCTTAGCTTCTTCCAATAAATCTAAATGCTTCTGCAGATCTTCCGCTGTTTCAAAGCAGACACCATAAATTCGTTGAAGCATCTTATTGTTCTTATCACCTTTCCAATAGGCACCCGAATGCTTCAAAAGCTTGAAATTCTTCAAAAGCTTGACACTTTCCACATGAGGTCCGCGGCAAAGATCCACAAAATCACCCTGTCGATAACAAGTAATGCTGCCATCTTCCAATCCTTCGATCAGATCCAGCTTATACTCATCATCCTTGAACATTTCCATGGCTTCAGCCTTCGTATGATGTTCACAGACAATACGTTTGCCATCCTTGACGATCTTCTTCATTTCCTTTTCAATCTTTGGAAGATCCTCATCATGAATCACATCATCTCCTAAGTCAATGTCATAATAGAACCCCTCACTGATGACCGGTCCTACCCAAAACTTTGCCTGAGGATAAAGATGCTTCACCGCCTGCGCCATCAAATGCGCACAGGAGTGATTCAATACACTTAATTTTTCATCTTCTTTAATATCGATCATAGCTCTCCTCCTAATAAAAAAACGACTCTGCCAAAGGACGAGAGTCGTGTTCGTGGTACCACCTTATTTCGTGTATGTTCATACACCTCTTTTCTTTAACGCAGATCTACGGTCCTATTTTCATAGGACAGCTCCTTGGGAGTAAATACAGGCTATCAAAATGTCTTGCACCACCCGACATCTCTCTTGATTGAATCACAAGTATTCATATCCAATTCTTCGCTTATGGCATTATTTAACACCTAATTAAGAAAAATGTCAAATGTTTTTATCAATTACCGTTCTCTTTTATGATCTGAAAGATTTCCTGTACATCATCACAACGATACCATTGGTCATTGATATTTAAATAAGGCTCTATGCTGTAAATTCGATAAGTTTCCTCTTCAGTATGAATGTCAACAGATGTCCCATTTCCTATTGGAACATCTTCCTGTTTATCAAACAAAGATACATCTAAATCATTTAGATACCCAATCAATGCTTCGCGATCCTTTTGACCTAATTCAACTTTATCAAATGGCGGATATTCATATTCCAATACGATGGATTCTACATCTTCAATATCTAAATTCTGATAAGGACGATTCTTATGATCCTGCATACAGCCAAATAATAAGATCAACGAAATAAATAAAGATATCTTCTTCATATTATCTCCTTTCAGCAATCATCTCCAATATTAAACCCCGTTCATTTAAAGCTATATCACAAAATCTCCCTGTACAAAAATATCTGTTTCTTTACCATCAAAACCAATGCCTGTAACATGCATATCCTCACTGCCAAACATAAAGTCTACATGCAGTAAAGAATCATTGGCACCGGCTTCCAAAAGCTGTTCATTTGTCATATTTTCACCATTCTTGACAGTTGTCGGATAGGCGGCACCCAGTGCCAGATGACAACTGGCATTTTCATCAAACAGCGTATTATAGAAAAGAAGATTCATCTGTGATATAGGGGAGTGGAAAGGAACGAGCGCCACCTCGCCAATGTAATGACTGCCTTCATCAAACTCGATGAGTTCTTTTAAAGCCTCCATTCCTTTCTCCGCATGATAATGGATCACTCTGCCATCTTTAAAATCAAGATAAAAATCTTCGATCAGCGTACCGGAATAATCCAATGGTTTGGTCGAATAAACACGTCCGTTCACATGATTGCGATAAGGCATCGTAAAGATTTCTTCTGTCGGCATATTGGGATTAAAGATGATCTGATCTTTTTGGGTCTTTTCATAGCCGCCTGCCCATATATGATGTGGTGCCAAGGCAACATGCAGATCGGTTCCTTTGCCGTTGACAAAATGCAATTCTTTAAAATTCATTTCATTTAACAGGGCGATGCGATGGGCAAAAGCTTCATCGTGTTGCTTCCACGCCAAAACAGGATCATTCTCTTCAAAGACATGACAGCTTGAAAGGATCGCATCCCATAATTTTTCATTGGCCTCATCTTCATCAAGATCGCTGAAAACCTTTTTGGCCCATAATGAATTGGAAACTGCCGCGACACACCACTGTGTCAGATTTGCGCTTGTATATTTCTGAAAAGGTTTGGTTTGTTTCGAATAAGCGATATTGCGGGCGGATATCTTTTTAGAATCAATGCCTTTCATGATTTCGGGAATCGGTGATGTAAGGGATATAAAACAGCTGCCGCTTTCATATTGATCTTTCATTTTTTCGATCGTATATGCTTTGACATCACATAATTCTTCGATGCTTTGATATTCATAGTCCATCCGATTAATGATCGCATCGCTCCATTCGACCGTTACTTTTTTAGCATGTGCTTCATAACAGGCTTTCACCAGTTTTCTGACAAAAGAGGCATTATCGACTCCTGCACGAATGACGACATGCTGACCCTTTTGAACATGAACACCGCTAAGAGCGATCAGTCTTGCGTATTGATCCAATCTTTTCTCTAACATTAGTTACCTCTCGACATCGGCAGCATCGCCGCTCCTATAAGACCCGGTTCCTCCAGCCGGGCTTCACTGAATTTTGTACAACGCATGCCTTCATGAACAAGAGTCTTAAAGATTTCCTGCATCTTATCAAAGAAAACATCCTTGGACTTCATGCATCCGCCGCCCACGATAAAGATATGCGGGTTAACGACATGGGCGATATCCGCAAACATCAAAGCCAGATCATAGGTCATCTCCTCTACGATCTTTACTGCTTTTTCATTTCCCTCGCGTGCCAGATCAAAAACATCGCCTGCATGCCGGATCGAGTCGCCAAATACTTCCTTGCCCTTACGGGTGATCGCAAGACCGCTGGCCTCATTTTCAACGGCCCCTACATTAAGATAGTTGATTTTCTTGCGATTCCTATCGATCACGATATTCGCAATCTCACCGGCATATCCTGCCATACCGCTGACAAGCTGATGATTGACCGTAAACGCTCCGCCGATTCCTGTTGAGATCGTCACATAGTAACAGATCGGATATTCCTTACCTGCTCCATGGTAGCTCTCCGCCAGACAGGCAACATTGACATCATTATCCGCATAAGCAGGCAATCCGCATCGCTTGCTGATTTCCTCACACATCGGATATTTTGTAAATCCCGGCAAATTGGTAGAAAGCATCATCATGCCCCGCTGGGTATCCACAGGTCCCGGAACACCTAAACCGATGCCCTGACACTCATTCCAACGATCCAGTGATGTGATCATGCGTACGATCTTATCCATGACATGATCGACACCCTGTTCGATCTCAGTGCTTTCCTTTACAACTTCAAGGATCTTTCCGTTTTCATCTACTCTGGCAGCACGTACATTCGTACCGCCTAAATCTACGCCAATATATGTTTTCATTTCTATCTCCCTATTCATAAACCTCAAACCAGTAGCTCGTCATAAACGATTTGTTCGGTGAAAGTGACATCATGCCCTCTCTTTTTTCAAATGGTACATCCACCTTCTCAAAATCTCCATGTCCATACCACGGTTCAATACAAAGAAAATCAGCATCCGGATCACTGCTCCAAAGAGCAAGGAACGGGAAACCATCAATCGTCATACGAATCTTATATTCATCCATGATCAGATCGACATACGGACTTTTCAGATTCTTATAAACAATGGTCTGTTCCTTGGCAATCATTTCATGTGATAAATTCCAATGATCAAAGCTTACCTTTTCCTCACGTACACCATCATGGATATGAATCTGTGTCGCTTCTTCAGGACAGGCAAATCGTAAGATACCGGTATCATAATGACGCACATTGAAGCCCGGATGCAAACCAAAGGTAAATGGCATGATACGTGATGAATCATTGGTGATCTGATAAGTGATGATGACACGGTCATTCATTAATTTATATTTGATCTGATAAGTAAAATCAAAAGGATACTGACTTTTAGTTTCTTCATTGCTTTTCAGTTCCATCGTAATCTCATCATCGCTCTTTTTGACACATTTTAATATCGCATAACGGATCAAGCCGTGATTTTTCATGGCATAGGTCTTTCCATCGATCTTATAATCTTTTGAATACGTATTGCCTACTATCGGAAACAAGGTCGGATTCTTTCCCTTCCAATGCTTCTCATCTCCCTGCCACATGACCTCAAGATCTTTTTTCTTATATATTAAACTTGCGATCTCACCGCCGGCCTCACTGACTTCTAATCGTAAAACATCATTTTCAATAACCATATTTCCTCCTATTTGATCGCATCCATCGAACGGGACGCAACGACATTGACACCTGTACGGGCAACATTTTCGATGATGACGTCATACATCTTTACAGGTGCTTTTACCTTGACCTTATTGATTTGTTTCATGACGTCCGCTACCTTGCGCTTAGGCACCGGCGATGCCGTCATCACCGGAAGACGTGTTAGCGCTGCATTTTTCAGCACGACGGTACTTGTTACCATGCGTGTAGGATTGCTCATCTCTTCATTGGCATACTTAACACCTCTTACACAGCCGTTATGACTCACAGAAACCACTTTTTTCTTATCCATCTCAACTTGCATCCGACAGCTCATCGGACAAACGATACAGACCATTTCCTTTATCATACGTCCTCCTTCACTTCAAATACCAGATCCTTGGCCCCCATTAACATGCTTTTTTCTAAATCAAGCTTTTCCATTTCCGCAGGCAGCATCACTCTTTTCTTCACTTCCCGAAGAATATTTTCACCGCTGCGAATACGCAAAATACAATCACGCATCGGTTTTTTTACACGGAAAGAAAAACGGCAATCATCCTGCATATTCTCTTTACGCAGCCGCTGCGGAACGACATGGGCAACATTTTCACCCGCACAGACATGAACCATTTCCTCATCAACAAAACCGTCATGAAGATAACGGGCAACCTCTCTGCCGCACACCTCCGCCTCCAGATAGACATCATCCACCAGATCATGTACCTGAAGAACATTTCCACAGGCAAAAAAACCGCTCAGGCTCATCTCAAAAGTTTCATTGACAGCCACGCTTCTGGTTTGCGGATCACGTTCAACATTCAGCTTGTTTAAAAGGGAGGTATCCGGAAGCAGTCCTATCGAAAGCAACAGGCAGTCCACAGCCACGCTCCATTCACTGTCCTTGATCGGCCGGAGATTTTCATCAACCGAGCTCAGCTCGATCCTTTCGAGCCGAGGATGCCCGATGATACGCGTCACCGTAGTATTCAGATATAGAGGAATATTAAAATCCTCCAAACACTGTACGATATTGCGACTCAGACCATTTGAATAAGGCATGATCTCCGCAACACCTAAGACCTTGGCCCCTTCCAGCGTCATCCTTCTTGCCATGATCAGACCGATATCTCCGCTGCCAAGGATAAAAACTCTCTTACCGCACATATAACCATCGATATTTAAATAGCGCTGTGCCGTTCCGGCAGTCAGCACATTCCCACAGCGGTCCCCCGGAATCGAGATCATGCCCCTGCTTCTCTCCATACAGCCGCAAGCCATGACGATTGCTTTCGCCTGCACTTCGACCACACCTTCATCCTCATTGACATATGTGACCTTTTTTCCTTCCGTAATATTGATGACGGTCGTATCCAGCTTTATATCAATATGATATTTTTTGACCGATTCGATGAGCAGCTGCGCAAACTCAGGTCCTGTACACTCCTTTTTATAAATATGAAGACCAAAACCATGATGGATGCACTGGTTCAAGATACCGCCCAGTTCCTTTTCTCTTTCAATCATCAAGATATCCTTGATACCAAATCTGGCAATTGCGACAGCACAGCTCATACCGGCACTTCCGCCGCCAACAATAACACAATCAACCTTTCTCATGGTGTACTCCTTTGCTTTCACAGACAAGGACCGGACTTCCTTTTTCATTATAATCAACTTCGCTTGGTGAAATACCCAGCTCCTTCGCAAGAATCTTCACCACTAACGGTTCACAAAATCCTCCCTGACATTTTCCCATACCGGGGCGAACCCTTTTCTTTACCGCCACAATGCTGCGAGCCCCGCATTTCCGCCGGATACAATCAATGATCTCACCCTCGCTTACCTGCTCACAGCGGCAGATGATCCGACCATATTTCGGATTATGTTCAATATATCTCTCTTTTTCATCTGTACTGCACTCATTGATGACAACATTTTTTACACGATGCGCAAAAAACATTCTCTTAGATAAATTTAAACGTGTCAGTACATAATCATTGACCACCTTTTCCGCAATGGCAGGTGCACTGGCCAAGCCCGGTGAATCAATGGCGGCAACATTGATAAAATTTTTAACGCTGCTTTCCTCAATGATAAAATCATTGCTTGCACACGATGCGCGAAGACCGCTAAAACTGTGAATGATTTCCTGATAAGGAACATTCTTGACGATCTTTTCTACCTTTTCTCTGACATATGCCAGACCGCTCTCACTTGTCGAATTATCCTCACGATCTTTTTGTTTGGAAGCACTTGGTCCCAATAAAATATTACCATGTACCGTCGGAACGACAAGCACCCCTTTCCCTTTTTTGGTAGGAGCCGGATAAATAACGTGTTTAACAAAATTAGACGCATTTTTTGATAAGACAAAATATTCGCCCTTCCGTGGCAGAATATTAAAATCCTTTTTATGAGTGACCATCTCATTGATCTTATCCGCATAGATTCCAGCACAGTTAATGACGATTTTAGCGCGATAGGTATGATCCTGTGTTTTTACAGTAAATCCGTCTTCTTCTGCAACAATATCCCTGACTTCCTGATTCAGTTCACATTTACATTGGTTGCTCATCGCAGTTTCCATGGCCGCAATTGCGATCTTCCAGGGAGTCACGATTCCTGTCTGCTTACAGTAAAGTGCCTTGATGACATTATCTGAAATATTTTCTTCCAGTGTCAAAAGCTCATCACGTCCTATCAGCTGCGTTTTGATTCCTCTTTTTTTAGCCTGGTTATGAAGCCGCTCCAAGGTATGAACCTCATTCTCATTTACAGCCAGGACAAGTGAACCGATCTGTTTGAAATCAACCTTCAGTTCCCTGCACAAAGAAGGATATTTGCGAGCTCCGCGAATATTCATTTCAGCTTTCAATGAATAATCATCGGGATCATAACCGGCGTGAATGATAGCACTGTTTGCCATCGTTGCCTTGTTCGCAATATCATTTTCTTTTTCAAGCAAAAGTACATTGCAGTGATATTTGGAACAGTTATAGGCAATCAGCGAACCTATGATACCGCCGCCAATAATAATAATATCTTCCATACTGAAATCTCCTTTACCTTTCTATTATAAAAAAGAATGATCAAAAATACAAGTAAACGCTTTCTTCCATTAAAAAAAAAAGGCATTTTCTAATGAAATACCTTATCTCTATTTAGAAACCTGAATGTCCTCCGTTGAAAATACTGCTTCTTGCGGATTTTCCCGATACGAATCATTGACACGGACCCCTACGCTTCTGAAATCATATGACAGATCCCATGTCACCTCTTCATTCGGAAGATCATTCATATAAACCATATAGTAAGCGATGACGCTTTGATAATTTCCTTGGCGATTCTGCATCTTCCTGCCGATATAGCTGGCATCCCAGGAAGAAGAAAGACTTGAATTAATATGAATGACCGGTATCCCGACCGGAGTATTGGTATTATACTGATATTCGATCGTAAACAGATATCCTTTTCCAAGATTGTTATCTACTGCCTGAGCCTTCATTTCAATATCAAAGACATAATCAACAAAGACTTCCGTTTGTACATTGACGACGATGCCTTCATCGTAATAAAGACGCAGTTCAAACGTATTGCTGCCTGTTACCAGTCCATAATCGAAAATGGAGATCGTCGTTTCCATTTCATTCGTAAATGTATCGATCAGCGTTTCCCCATGATACAGCTCCAGCTTTTCAAAAGCATGGTCGTTCATCTGATAATCCCATATCAGCGATATGCTATCCTCATCATCATGAAACTCACCGCTGAACAGCGATATCTGAGGATCCGTTTTTTCTGATGGAACATCTATGATCGGAAGATCATCCTCAATATCACCACGCAGCTCTTTGACTATCAAACGAACGGTAAGCGTGGCAATCACCAATAGACAGACGATCAGACACCCTGAAAAGATTTTGTTTCGTTTTATAAATTCAATCATTTTCTCACCTTTGGTTTATTATACTCTATTTAACAGATGAATGCAAAAGGATTTAGATATGCATCACAGCTCGATCTTAAAGAGGATCCCGTTATGAAACATTTGAGCACTGATTTTCCCATGATGGGCATCTACGATCGCCTTAGCAATCGAAAGACCGATCCCCTGCCCGCTCACATGTGAAGAATGTGCCTCATCCCCACGATAGAATCTTTCAAAAAGCAAATTAGGATCATCTGTAAAAGGCTCACAGCTGTTATAAACTTCTAAGATGCATTTGCGATTATGATGATTCAGGATAATAGAAATTTCATACGGTTCACTGATATATTTTTGTGCATTTTCCAATAAGATATTGATGAGCGTCTGCATACAGGAAGCATCTGCTTTCACGATCACATCCTTTTGAATATCTTTTTTGAGATGTATATGTTTTTGTTCCAAAAGAGGACGAAATTCCGCAAGTGTTTTCTCCAAGCATTCGCTCATATTGACATTTACCTTTTCCATCTCCCGGCTCTCTTCCATTTTCGAAAGCATGAGCATTTTCTTTACCAATTCATTTAAACGCAGAATCTGGTTCTGTGAGCTTTTGATCCATTCATTTTCACCAATTTCCATTGTTAACACTTCATTATTTGCAGATATGATGGCAAGCGGCGTCTTGATTTCATGACCGGCATCCGTGATGAAACGCTTTTGCTGCTCGATTCCCTTCACCATAGGCAAAATCGCTCTTTTAGAAGCAAAATAAACAACGATGAAAAGGATCAGGAAAGAAAAGATACCGATCCAGATCGAAGAAATAAATACTGCCTGGATCGCATCGATCTGATTGCGGATATTGATAAATACGATCAGCTTATTCTCATCATCACTCTTTGTGCGATAGTAATAATCATCGATGATACCCTGGGTACCACCAGCCTGAATGGCATACTCTCTGGCAGTTGAATTTGAAACTGAAGCGATATGTGAAGTATCAATATCAATGATCTGATCGCGGCTGTATTCGACGGTAAAAAACCGGGTTTCGTACATCGTACCGTTTTCAGGACCTTTTTTCATCTCATCAAAGTAAGGAAGCTGACCGTCATTTTCAATGAGATAATCAATTTTATGATTGACCTTCTGATAAAGCTGGACAAAGTTCAGGATATTGATCAAGGTTAACACGATAAGCAGGATCAGCGATAAGGCGATCATCATCGTTCGGATAAACTGATGCTGGTACGCCTTAATCATCTTTTTTCTCCAGCGTATAACCGACACCTCTGGCGGCTTTGATACGTACATGGGCGCCGAGCTGATTCAATTTCTTCCGCAATGCACTGATATAGACCCAAACGACATTGATTTCCGCATCTGAATCATAGCCCCATATCCTATCCATGAAGGTTTCTGTAGAAATGACCACGCTGGGATGACTCATCAGCATTTCCATCATCTGGAATTCACGATTGCTTAAACGCAGACGTTTATTTTCCACGACCAGCTCATATGTCAAACGATCAAGTGTCAGATCCGCAAATGTCAAAGTATTCTCCATGACCTCATGTTTTCTTCTTGTCAAAGCCCGGATACGGGCAAGCATTTCAGCCATTGAAAAAGGCTTTGGGAGGTAATCATCAGCCCCCATATCCAAACCTGTGATCCGATCTTCGATCTCAGATTTGGCACTCAGTACCATGACAGGTGTTTGGATATGCATTGCCCGAAGCTGTTCCAACACTTCCAGACCATTCATCTTTGGCATCATGATATCCAAAAGGATCACATCATATTAACCGCTTAGGGCATAGTCTAAAGCATCCATCCCATCATAAACGGCATCGACCGTATAATTATGATGCTTTAAGATTGCTGAAATGGCATTTGACAATTCTTTTTCATCCTCACATAACAATATTCGCATAACCCTACCTCTTTTTTCATTTTATATGGTTTAGATTAAAATAACTTAAAATCAATGACGCTTCCATGATCCAAACCTATTTGTTAACGAAAATGCATCAAATCATGAAAGATTCAATGCATGTTTCATTATTCAAAAACCTTTGCAGCCTCCTCCAGCAGATCACGAATCTTCAGATGCTGAGGACAGACATGCTCACACTTGCCACATTTGATGCAGTCACTTGCTTTTCCTTTATTCTCAGTACATTTTTTATAATTCGATGCACTGGTCCAGTCATTATAGGTCTTTTTCGCATTATATAAAGCAAATATATCCGGTATCGGTATCTGCTTCGGACAGCCGGCAACACAATACTGACATGCCGTACATTCGATCTGATGGAGCGTTTTCAGTATTTCACGTACCTTTGCGACTGCCGCAAACTCTTCTTCATTCATCTTTTTGAAATCTTTCATCGTCGCAAGATTATCACGCATCTGTTCCAGGCTGCTCATTCCGCTAAGCACCATGAAGACCTGGTCAAAGCTGGCAGCATAACGCAGTGCATAACTGGCATAAGAGCCGCCATGAAGCTCATCCAGAACCTTTCCGGCCTCTGCCGGCAGATCCGCTAATCGTCCGCCACGTACCGGTTCCATGACAATGACAGGTTTATGATGCTTGACACATACCTGATATACCTTATCACTTTCAACATTCGGATTATCCGCATCCAGATAGTTAAACTGGATCTGAACGACCTCTATCTCCGGATGCTCGCTTAAGATCTTATCCAATACCTCCGGCTGATCATGAAAAGACATTCCGATATGTTTTATTTTATTCGCCTGCTTGAGTTCCTGTACAAACTCAAAGGCCCGGCATGAAGTATATTTTTTATAATATTCACGATTCATCGCATGCAGCAGATAATAATCAAAATAATCCACCCCACACTGCTTCAGCTGTAATTCAAACAGCGGCATCAGATCCTCATAAGAATTAAAAAAGTTTGATGTCAGCTTATTGGTCAGATAATAAGCGTCACGGGGATAACGCTTTGCGACACATTCCCTTACCGCCGTTTCACTTAACCCATCCAGATAACCATGAGCCGTATCAAAATAATTAAATCCCGCTTCGATAAATTCATCTACCATCTGATTGACCTGTTCAAGATCGACCTCTTTATCTTTCATAGGAAGACGCATGCATCCAAAACCAAATTTTTCTCTAAGTTCCATCTTTTTTCCTCCCTAAGACCTTTTTTCTGTTTATATTTTAACACCTCTTCCCTATTTGTAGTCAAGCATATATGATATTTTAGAATAAAACTTTTATAAGAAAATAATTTTGTAACGAGAATCATAGGCAAATAAGTGACTCCTTATCTGCATGCCCACCTGCCTGCTCACTGATATTCATGATAGTTGTTCGCTATTTTTCCGCTTTCCTTCTTGCGATCACATAAGCTGTGGTGGATGCTTAGTCCTAACCGCCCTATCAAAAATGAAATTTCCTGGCATGTAAAAAAGAGCCTGCGCTCTTTTATTGTTCGATGATATAACGAAGACGATATTCTTTCATATGCTGGTCATCATAAGCTTCATAATATTTAAAAGCAATCTTCTTTGCATTTTTGCTTATAATATACACATATTTCCCTGTTATCGCTTCAAAAGGCTTTAACACGAGCAGATCTTCAAACTGTTTTTCTGCTCCGAAATATTCTTCCGCATCAAATGGTCCATCACGGTCATAACTCACTAAAAAATCACTTCTTGAAAAGGACAAGGCATCTGCGCACAGATTTTTTATTGTGAGATCGACGCATAAAAAAGCACCGCCTTCTTCGATCACATAACCGTAATATTCATCTTCATGTATTTCTAAACGATTAATTTTCAATGAAAAGGTAATGGTCTGAAATTCATTCTTCATCGCAAAGTTCGGTATATGATCTTTGCATAACAGATGCAGCTGTGTTTTATTTTTTCTGATTTTTATTAGATCCATAACATTTTCCTCCCCTTCTATCTTATGACAAAGCAGGGTATGAATTTGTCGAATCCTAGAATAGTCTGTTTCTTTAAAACATGTTATAATTTGGACAGGTGATCGTATGCTTGAAAATTTAAAGAAATTATTTCACAAAAATGATGATAAAGTTTTGATCACGATCCATGGTTTTGGCGTGAATCGAAAGCATGAAATGGATGATTTTATTCAGTATGCCACTGCTTCCAAAATAGAGATCATAAGCTTTAATATGTTTGATATCCATGATGAAGATGATGATGATTACAACAAATGGATCTTAGTAGCAGAAAATAAACTTCAACAGGCCTTTGATCAAAATAAGAAGGTATATCTTTTAGGCTTTTCGATGGGCGGAGTCATTGCTTCCTATCTTGCCGGCAAATATCCTGTTGAAAAAATAATTTTGATTTCTCCTGCCTTCATTCATTTCAATATTGAAAATTATGCCGGCATCGCTATCAAGACAGGTAAAAAATTATTAAGCGGCAGTGATGAAAATAAACCTTCCATGCCACGGAGTTTTTATAGTGCTTTTATGGGATGCGTGAAGGAACATAAAAATGATATCCGTAAGGTCAGCTGCCCTATCTTGCTGATACAGGGAGATGCCGACGAGGTCATTCCGACCAGAAGCAGTGAATGGGCCTATGAACAGATCTGCCATGACCAGAAAAAATGTATCTTTCTTCATGGCGGAAAGCACCGTCTGCTTCAGGATAAAAGCGTTCAGGATGTTGCTTTTCTTTTGATCGATGATTTTCTTCAGGACAAGCTGCTGCCGTTAAAGAAATAAAGATAGGCTGCCATCAAAGATTCGGTATATAAAAATAGCTGATTGGATCAGCTATTTTTTTCTTAATTTTTCAATCAGCTCTGTCTTGATGCCTAACAGCTCCTCAGTCAAGGATACTTTGTAGACATGCGGATATTCAAAACGTTTATATTGCGGCCACAGATGATCCAGCTGGTCTGCGCAATAAGCACGCACCTCTTCGATCGATGGTACATCATAAACAAGCTGTCCGTTGATAAAGATCGGATGAAGCAGATCTTCTACATAATATTCACCTGCATGGAAGGTTTTGTTCTGCCAGCGGTTATTTGGATGATAGATCGTCAGATCCTCTTTTTCATTGATCGGATGACCATGGACGCTCATGACATCTGCCCGCATCATATGGGTTTTGCTGTCATAGATACGGTAAAGGTCTTTAAAGCCCGGATTGGTCATTTTCTCGATATTTTCAGAAAGCTTGATCTTCGGAATGACCTTATCATTATCAATAACGCTTGACAGCTTATATACACCGCCGAATACAGGGCTTGATTTGGATACGATCAAATTTTCACCAACACCGAAGCTGTCGATCTTGGCTCCCTGGTCGATCAATGATTTAATGATATTTTCGTCAAATGAATTGCTGGCAACGATCTTACAGAAAGGCATATCATTTTCATCAAGAATGGTACGGATCTGTTGTGAAAGATAAGCGATATCTCCTGAATCAATACGTACGCCTTGAAGATGATAGCCCCTTGGTGCCAGATATTCTTTTTCAAGACGGATGGCATTTTTGATGCCGCTGCCTAACGTATCATAGGTATCCAGCAGGACGATACAGCTGTCAGGATAATTTTTAGCGTAAGAAAGGAAGGCCTCATATTCGCTGTCATATGATTGTACAAAGCTATGTGCCATCGTTCCGACCACCGGAATACCGAACTTCTGACCTGCGAAAACCGTTGCCGTAGAATCGACTCCCCCAATATAACAAGCTCTGCTGCCATAATAAGCCGCATCAAAATTATGAGCACGGCGAGCACCGAATTCCATGACATTTCTTCCCTGAGCCGCTAATTTGACCCGATGTGCCTTTGTCGCAATCAGCGTTTGATGATTGACCGCCAGAAGCAGGGCCGTTTCCAGCAGCTGCGCATCGATCATCTTGGCCTTTACTCTTACTAAAGGTTCATTTGGGAAAACAACGCTTCCTTCTTTTATCGCATATACATCCCCTGTAAATATGAAATGTCGAAGAAAATTTAAGAACTCATCTGTAAACTTATGCGTGCTTCTCAGATATTCGATATCTTCATCCTTAAAATGAAGATTTTGGATATAACCGATCATCTGTTCCAAACCACAGAAGATCGAAAAAGCTCCGCCATCCGGATTTCTCCTGAAAAATAAATCGAAAGTAACTTCTTTATTCGCCTTGGGATCATTGAAATAACATTGACTCATCGTCAATTCATAAAAATCCATTACCAAAGAAAGATTACGTTCATCTCTAAAATCATACTTATAGTCTAGACCTTCCATTTTTATCACCTTGCTTTATTATATCACGAATGAAGATTTATGAACACAATTTCACATTTACTTCCCAAGCGATTCATCATCCCCCAGGCACCTGCACCGCTGGAAGTGATGCGGTAACCCTGAGCAGTCTTATGAATTCCCGTATCTAACAGCCATCCTAACGGAAGAACCTGCCCGGCATGAGTATGACCGGATAACTGCAAAGCGACATCTTCATTGACATGAGGAATGTGGTCGACCAAGACAGATGGTATATCCTTTTTGACCAACATGCTGATATCAGAAGAAGAACGGTCATAATTTTTACCGATAAGATAAAAATCATCTCCGATCAGCACGCCTTCATCTTCTAATGTCACGACTCCTGCAAGATCAAAAGCTCTCCTTGTTTCATCATCTAGTTCATCATGATTTCCTTCGATATAATACACCCCCAGCTTTGTTTGGATCGTCTTCATGCGTAAAAAAGCTTCTTCTTTCATTTCATCAGTGGTACTCTCATCAAAAATATCACCTGCCATGATAAATAAATCAACTTCTTTTTCATTCACACAGTCAATGATCTTTTGCAAGCGGTCGATCGACGCCCCTTTTCCCAAATGAAGATCAGAGATCATCATGATCGTATAATCATCTTTCAGTCCCAAAAGGCTGATATCATAGCTTGTAACGACCAGATCCCTATAATTGATATTTCCCCATATGATCAGCATAAAAGCGATGAGAAAAGGCGTCAGCCCCTTCAGATACAGCTTATCAGCAAACATTTTTAAACGCATCAGCTTAAGAAGATCAAAGATAAGAAAGACAAGGGCTGCATACATGAAAAATACCAGCATCACGGGAAACATGCAGCACACAAACATGATTGCCAAGGTCAAAAGACAATAATAGATCCTGTATCGTTTATTATTGATCAGTCTGCGAAAATGCAGATAAAAGAAAAGCATCAAAAGCATGATGGCCGGTATGAAAAGCAAATAATGAATCAGCTTCATTTATCGTCAGCCTCCTTTAATTCATCAAAAACAGCATTTAAGAAAGCCTTGATCGAATCAAGGATCACTTTTCTTTCAGCTGAATCAACCTTCGAAATCGATTTGATCATGACACTTGTATTTTTCAGCCAATTATTTGAAAGATCATGAAAGGTTTCTTCATTTGTAGAAGAAAGGACCTCAAAAATCACATCGACACATTCTCTGCGCTGTGAAGGAGAGATCTTCTCAAGAAAATCATTGATGGCATTCTCAATGATCTCGCTTTGTCTGTCAAAGGCCTCTGCACAGATAAATTCTTTTCCTAATAACTGCCATGAATACAGATCATGCTGATAGATCCCCTTCTTGCTGCTTTGTATCAGCGTATAATCAAATTCCTTTTGATACAGAAAACGTCCGACGATACTGTTTTGCGGGTAATAGCTGTGTACCTTTTGATAGATCGCATGATCTTTTCTTTTTTCATACATCTTTCTGCTAAGTCCCGGACCATCAAAATTATCCACGCTCAGAATTCTTTTCTGTATCGATTTCAACGTAAACAAAGCACTATAAACCGCTAAATTACCACCCTTGGAATGACCTCCAAGCCTTAATCTTCCTTTATGCTCATTCGCAGCCTTGCGTAAATATCTTAATGCCTGTCTTTGAGCTCCCACGACATCCTGAAAACACATATTCAGATTTTCCTTCCAGCCGATCAACGTGTTATCCGTTCCCCGAAATGCGACATAATGTGTTTTATCATCTAAATGGAATAAAAGCGCACAAAACTGCAGCTCCTGTTCTTCCTGATGCTCACTGATAAAATCACTGATGATACAGCTTTGGAAACGTTGGCTTTGGGAAAGCAGCAAAAACAGCTGCGGATCTTCATCTGCCAGCAGCTTTTCATTATCCAAACCTTTCGATTGAAGCTTCTGATATGCTTGTTGGAAGGTATATTGCTCTTCACCTTCAAAGATATATTCCCAACGCAGATAAGCAGCCCTTGAAAGTATCAGCGAATCGATCTCATTAAAGGGATCCTGATCCAGCGTCAGATCCTTACGCCACTGTAAATAATCAATAATATTGCTCATAAGCTCACTTCCTAAAAATTATACTAAATCGTTTTTATAAGAATTTCAATGTTTTTTATTGATTTTGGATCTTAAATGTTTTATAATATACAAGCACACGCCCGAGTGGTGAAATTGGTAGACGCAACGGACTCAAAATCCGTCGGTAGCGATACCGTGCCGGTTCGAGTCCGGCCTCGGGCACCATATGTAAATAAAGCCTTATTTTAAAGGCTTTTTTTATTATCAATTTATAATTTGACGGGATCAAACGATCTATTTTCAACGAAAAGCCACCCTCAAAAGAGAGTGGCTTTCTTTATTCACATTTCTTTTTAAGAGAGATCTTGATGACCGTATCAATGGGATCCGGAAGATCATTTCCTTTTATATCAACAAATACGATATCCGGATAATTATTTACGATCCAGTTATCCATGATCATCAGCTCTGAATGATCTGAAAGAAGATAGATGGATTCCACATCTTCCCTATGAATACCATACAGCGGAATGCCTCCAATTGACATTTCCATGACATGATAATACAATACCTGATCTTTTTGGGTAATACGGCCATTTTCAGGCTTCTTTAAAGAAGCATAACTGCAGCCATAAATACTTTCTGCATGATCTCTCATCCATAAAGAGATTTCATCTAAGATATGAATGGCTTCTTTTGGAAAACGTCCTCTGGCATCAGGACCGACATTCAGGATCATATTACCGCCCTTGGAAACACATTCCACGAGCTTTCGAAGGATCGTTGCAGTTTTTTTATAGTTATGGTCCTGACTATGATATCCCCAATGATCATTCATCGTGATACAGGCCTCCCATAAAACAGGACGTCCTTTCTCATCAAAAAGTCCATATGGCGGAATGATCTGTTCCGGGCTGACAAAGTCACCACAATAATCAGAAGGATGATTGCTTAATAAACTGCCAAAGCCTTCGCCGCTGACTTCCAGCCGATTATCCAAGATGATATCCGGCTGAAAGCCCCTTACCATCTCCACAAGCTTTTGCGCCTGCCATTTTTCTGCACGCATCTCGTCATAAGAAAAATCAAACCACATGATATCAAGCTTCCCATAATTACTGCAAAGCTCTCTTACCTGACCGTGCATAAAATGAAGATAGTTTTCAAAATCATGGCTCACATCTTTATATGCCTCATTGTTTCTTTCAGGATGATGGCGATCGTGATAGTGCGGATAGTCTGGATGATGCCAGTCAAGCAATGAAAAATAAAGACCTACACGGATTCCTTCTGCACGAAAAGCTTCTAAAAACTGTGCTACATAATCTTTTTTTGTTTTATAATCTGAAAGTTTTGTGTCAAAAAGTGCATAACCATCATGATGCTTCGCTGTCATGACCGCATATCTCATACCGGCCTTTTTTGCCATCCTTGCCCATTCTTTCATATCACAGTCATCAGGGTCAAACGCATCGATATATTTTTGATAATCCTCAATGCTCATTTCTTCTTCGCTTCTGACCCATTCACCACGGGCAGCTGCCGCATATGCACCGAAATGGATAAACATGCCAAAGCGGGCATCCTTATACCATTGTACTCTTTTTTCATAGATTTCTCTGTCAAACATGTTTTTTACCTTCCCCGTTCAAAGCAATGCGAGTAAAATATTGTTCATCATCTTCATGATCGATCCATGCCCCATTCTTCATCTGGGCCTTTAAAGAGGCTGGATTATCCTTATGTACTGAAAAATAAATTTCATCTTCACGAATGATCTTCTTTGCTTCTTGGATCGTCAGGGCTAATCCCATGGTCGCATAGCCTTTTCCACGATATTCTTTCACAATGCCGTAACCGATATGACCGGCTCCGTTTCTCAAGGCTTCGTTTAAATAATGGCGCAGCTTAAAAATACCTACGGGATGATCGTTTTCCATCAGCATATATGTTGTCTGCGGTACTTTCCAATCCGGAAGATCAATGCCTTTAGAATCCATTACGCATCGCTCGACAAATTTCTTATATTCCTCTATGCTTAATCCATAGGCATCATTCTGGAATCCATTCTCATCCTTGTCAAACGACTGATAACAGCTATAGCTTTGTTCCACTGCAACATCCTCGATCCTTTCAAGCCGAAGATCTGCCCATCCATGATCATGAAGAAATGCCTGTAAAGCTTCTTCAAAAGAAGAATAGATCGTGATTTTGTTTCCTTTTAAGATCCCTACCACCATAGAATTAAATCCACAGCTGCTTTCCAAGCCTCCTAATGAATTGCGTTTTAAACGAATATCATGAATTACCGGATAAAGCTTCAGTTTTTTCCCATTCGCCAATTTCTCCATCATCATTCCCAAGGCAACACACGATCCGCTGTCTTCTGTCGAAAGATCAAAGAATACTGCCTCAGCTTCATTTAAACGCTGTACATCCGCCAAAGCAATCTCACTGGAAGTAACATCCTCTTTACTATTAAAAGGCATATCAACAGGATTAAAAAGCTCATAATCGACATGATTCAAATCTAAGATGTGACGAATTCGCTCCCCTTCATATTTACGCTGTTTTTCTTCTGCCTCGCTAAATAACGGTCCCACAATATATATTTTCATCCTATCCCTCCTACATCATGGTAATTTCATTTTTCAAAATCAGTGAATATTTCAAAGTTCTCATACGTACATAAATATAACACATAAATGCTGCAAGCATCAGCACAAAAAAGATCGCACTTCCCAAAAGTGAATTCTCCGGTATAAAAAACTGCAAACCAATACCGTTAAAATAAAGCTGATAACAGATAAAATTCAAAGCCAACGATAAGATCCATGAACCGATAAAGATCTGCATTTCATAGTAAAGAAGCTCTGCCAGAATCAACAGCATCACTTCTTTCATACGCAAACCTAACGCCCGATATAACATGAATTCTTTCTTACGATATTCAAAATTGACTGAAGCAACGCAGCTTGCCGCTAAGATCCCCATCAAAATCAAAGAAAGGATATAGCCATAAGAAAGAATACGGATCAAAGAAATCAATATTTTCCCGTCATTGAACGCCTTCTGTACATTGACGACCTCAAGTTCAGCCCCAAATGAATCATTGATGATATTAAGCTGACGTACCAAAGAAGCTGAATCATTGCTTTGAAAATATACATGATATTCATGCTCATTGACACCGGAGCGATCATATATTTCTCTAAAAAGCTGACGAGATACAAGGATCTGCGGCTGCTTCTGATAACCACAACCGGTAATCAAAGCATTGGTTTTTAAAAGATTTAAAGAAGAGAAGATCTTTTGATCATCATAATACAGATCATGAATCACAGAATTTTTGAAGATGTTATAAAAACGTCGATGGGCAGAGCTATACATCTGATTGATCAAAATTCCCCATGGCTCTTCTTCACTCATATCACTGTCAACTACCTTTTTTGAAAAAGACTGAAGAACTTCATCACTATAAGCGATCACCTCAACATAGATATTTCCATTAAAAAGAGTATTTTGACGATAATCATAATCCAGTGCCGCCATATCCGGGCTATGTAATCGCATGCTTTCACTGATTACCACAGCTGAAGCATTTTCAACATTCTTAAGGCGAGTCATCAATCGGGTCGGATAGGCATCATCATATATAATGACCTCTACATCATAATTATGATCGCTGACATCGTAAAAGATTCCCTCCCGAAGATAGCCCATCAATGAATTTATAAGGATAAAAAGGGTGATGACCATCGTGATACCAATGATCAAATGACGGTAGCTGCGATGATTCTGGCGAATATTTTTATGAAGCAGACGAATCAGGATCGGCTGTTTCTTTTCCAGCTGCAAATAAGGATGATCCATCACCTCAACCTCATCACTGGACTGCAGCGTTGTCGTTACACTTTGAACGATAATTTTTTTGGTACTTTTTCGAATGAAATAAAAGGAAGTCAATGCAACATAAGCAACGCTGATAAGCAGGATCACCTCCCGATATGAATGTCCCAATGTCAAAGAACCTGCAGAAACAGAATAAATCAAACCATTTAAGATATTTATGAGGACATCATAAAGCACCCAGCCTACTGGAATACCAATCGCCAATGAAATCACTAAAAGCAAAAGACCTTCATAAAGGATCATGGTCGTACATTGAGCCTGTGTGACCCCTACCGTTTTTAAGATTGCCAAATGCTTTTCGCGATTGGCATAAGAATTCTTGTAACAGTTACGTATCAAAAGAATATTCATTGCCAGAAATGTCAATAAGGTCAAAGCAAAAAAGAAAATAAGCAATAGGATCATATGATTCTCATCTGCCTGATGGTAAAGCTGATACCCCGAGTTCATCTTTAGATCTTCAAACTCACCACTAAAGGAATCCATGATTTGACGACTGACTGCCGCGCTGTCCTTTTGATCGTAATAACGCACATAAAGATCTTTCTCAGCGGTATGGTTTAATACAGTGATCAACGTATAAGAAGAGGTTTCATTATCAAAGAAGCTGTCTTCGATCATACCGACGACCTCATATTCCTGATCATCAATTACCACCCTTTGATGCAGATCAAGGGATATCTTTGAATCTGTCATCGCTTCTTCAGAAACTAAGATTTCATTTTCTGAAACAGGAAAGCGTCCTTCACTTAAGACCATCCTCAGATCATCAAAGCTTTTTTTATCCATGCCCACGATTACAAACGAATCCTTTGTCTTGGTCAAAAAGCAATCCATATCAATCTTTTTTTGAATTTCAACGACATCTGCCTGCATGACTTTCGCATGAAGATTCATTGACTCTACAAACTCATCGCTGACATTTTGATAGACAGCATGATAATTACCATAGGTTGCAATCATCGAATCATTAAAACCGATCAATGTATTGATACACAGACATCCTACAAGGAAAAATAAGGCACTGGCGGTAATCAGTGAAAGAATGGAAAGAAGGGTCGATGATTTATTCATCATGAGATACTTTCGCACATATGTCATCAATATGTTCATAGGCGATCCTCAAATTTACTGAGCTTTCCCTGTTCCATCAAATAGATATCATCCGCCTGCATGGCAATATTCATATCGTGGGTGATCATAATGATCGTCGTATCATATTTAATAGAAATAAGCTTTAAAAGATCTGCAATCTCATGGGCACGATTGCTATCCAGATTTCCTGTCGGCTCATCACATAATAGAAGTGTCGGATGATGGATCAGTGCCCGAGCAACCGCAACACGCTGCTGCTGTCCCCCTGAAAGATTGTTCGGATAACTCTCCATTTCATCTTCGATATGCAGCGTTGAAATGATCTGATTAAAATAATTCTGATCTACTTCCTTATGGTCCAAAAGGATCGGAAGAAGGATGTTCTCTTTGACATTCAAGGTAGGAATAAGATTGTAAAACTGATATACCATCCCGATCTGTCTTCTTCTGAATATCGTCAGCTGATCCTCTGTAAAGGAATAGATATTTGTTTTATCAAGAATAATCTCACCGCTTGTCGGTATTTCAAGTCCCGCCAGCATATGCAAAAGCGTGCTTTTTCCCGAACCGCTCTCACCTGTAATCGCAATAAAGCTTCCTTTATCCACCTGAAAGGAAACATGATCCACGGCATATACCGTCTTATTTTTCTTGACATATGTTTTTGTTAGTTCATTTACCTTTAAAAGTTCCATTATTTCACCTGCTTATAAAAACGTATCGAAAAAGCCGTACCTGCCTTTAAGCGGCTTCTTACATGGATCGTTGCATCCTGGCTTGTCAAAATCGAATATGACATGGCCAGACCGATTCCTACGCTGTCATCACTGCTTTTGCTGGCACGATAAAAGCGCTCAAAGATAAACGGCAGATCTTTATTGGAGATACCTTCACCGTTATCGGAAATCACGATCTCCGTGTACATGACACTATCAAAGATCTCAGCCTTCAGCTGTCCTCCCACAGGTGTATGTTCACAGCAGTTTTTTAGAATATTCAATAAAGCTTCACTTGTCCAGTTGATATCGATTTCCAATATCAGATTATCTCCGGTAAGGATAAACTGCTGGTTTTTATTTTTCATCAGCATGTTAACAGGCTCTACTGCTTTTAAGATAAGATCATCCGCATATATCTTCTCCTTCTTAAAATCAACGGTTCGTGCATCTAGCTTCGCCATTTTTAAAAGTGAAGAAACAAGCCATTCAATTCTTTTTAACTGTGAGCGGATCACATCCAAAAATTTCTTTCGGTCTTCCTTGCTCAGATCTTCATTTTGAAGAAGATCCGACATGATAAGCATGCTCGTTAACGGTGTTTTTAACTGATGGGAGATATCAGCCAGATTATTTGCCAGCTTCATCTTATCCTGCTTCAAAACTTCATTTTGCTCTTTCAACATGACTGTGATCTTATAGATATCGTTTTTCAAGGCTGAAAGACTGCCTTCATCATTATCAATGATATCAAGAGCATAATCTTTGTTTAAAAGACGATTGATGTATGTGGAAATATTCGATATAGATGAATTTAATCTGAGAAGATAAAAATAAACGATCAAAAATACTAAGACCGAAAAAACAAGGATGATTGCTACAAAAGCGGCAATTGTTTTATTCAGTAAGTTACTGTCTGAGATATTGCTGTCATCTATGCCATATTTTTCAAGTATTTCTTTTCCTTTTTCACCATATTGCGCATCATTTTTCGTCAAGATCGCAATGATCTCATTTTCATCCAGTTCATAAGTTTCAGAGAGATAACCGATCATATTCGCATCAATCTCATTTGTTTGTTTCTGTAAATCGTGATTCAGCCAAAAGGATACCAAAAATACACTAGCAATCGCTAGTGTCATGGTGATTATGATCGAAACAAGCATCCTTCTTAATCGTTTATCCGCAACATTATTCATCTTTCAGTCCTCGATAACCAATACCACGAATCGTTTCAATTAAACGTGGCTGCTGAGGATCATCTTCAATTTTTTCCCTTAGCCGTTTGATATAAACTGTCAATGTATTGTCATTGATGAAATCTCCTCCGATATCCCAAAGACTATCTAAAAGCTCATCTCTTTTCAGAATATCTCCTTTTCTTGTCGCAATCGTCAGCAACAGACGGTATTCCATTGCGCTTAAAAAGATTTCCTGATTATTTTTATAAACCTTTCCTTTGAGTGAATAAATTTTCAGGTTACCTAAAGTAATGATCTTTTCTTTATCCGGATGATTGTTTTTACGACGCATGACAGCATTCACGCGTGAAATGAATTCCTTAAGTCCAAAGGGTTTCGTTATATAATCATCGCCTCCCATATCAAGACCAAAGACGATATCATTTTCATCATCGCGAGCTGTTAAAAAAATGATCGCCGGATTTGATTTTTCCTTTGCATATTTACATACCTCAAACCCATTGCCATCCGGCAGTCCGAGGTCTATGATCAGACAATCGTAGCTGTTGCGAGAAAGATAGTCCTTAGCTGTCGCAACACAGTTCGCAATAAATATTTCATATCCTTCGGCACGAAGGGAATGTTCACATCCTAAAGAAATGCTTTCGTCATCTTCAATAATCAAAATCTTACTCATACTCTTTACCTCTTTGTGACTATTATATCACAAACTAATACCTTCAAAATAACAATTTTATCACTTTGATCCTATCATATATCAGTGAATCAAACGGCCCAGATAAATGATAAAGAATAGAAAAGAAATCACTCCAAGCAAGAAATCCCTGATACGGGAATTCTTACAATCAAAAAGCAGTAAGAAAATAATCACAGGTCCCAGAAAAAATAAGGGGTGATAAGTGAAGGCAGATGAGATATGACCTGTCAATACGCTCAGCCACGCCCGTGTCATTCCGCAGGTCGGACATGGAACATGAAAGATGGCATAGACAAAACAGCGTGCATGGGTCACGTATAAAAATAAGGTAAGTACGATGCATCCTAAAATAAATGGTTTCTTATTCATAAAAAAATGAAAGTGATCAACACTTTCTAAATGGCAAGCATTAATTTTTGAAAATTCATTTCCTTTGTTTTCTTTGAAACACTGAACCAGTCAATGATTGTCAAAATGCCGCATAAACCAAAGGTGAAAAGCTTTAAAAGCCCCATACCGACTTCACCCAGCATAAACCGTTCAACACCCAAAGAACCCAAAAAGATTGAAACAAGCAACATGGTATTAGGATCTTTTAATTCAATGCTTGTAACCGTCAAATACCGATCATCATCAATGCTCATCAATTTTTCCTTGATCAATGCCATCTTCTCAGCAGGAAAATATTTCTGATTTGAAACCAGATACATGTCTACTTTTTGTTTGTCCATATTCTTATCCTCCTCGACAAATGTAGACAATTTATTTCTTTGATGATATACTTTTTATGTCTTATATAGAAGCGTTTCGATATACATTCCAGTCGAAAGAAAAGCTCTACCTTATCTTTCATTTTTTTTAGATTGCCTGTATTTCAGGTATTTTTTTATGATCAAATCTTGTTCTGTAATGACACCTTTGACACAATGGAAGTGAAAGCACGTGATTTTGAAAATTATGAAGCAAACTTTCATGCTCACGTAAAATATATTCAAATGGTGTCGTAAATATATTACCAAGTAATGCGTGGGCATTCGCATCCAAACAGCACGGAACGACACTTCCGTCAACTAAAATAGCACACATATGACGCCATCCCTGACATGTTCCTTTTTCTTTGATAAAAGCATGACTCAGGGAAGGCCATAAAAACTCTCTGTCAAAGCTTAGAAAACAATGGGGCTTTAATTTGACAGAATTTCTGTATTCATGAATATCTGCATGATAATGATCTTCAAGATAGGCAATCGTCTTTTTAGTATTTTCATCAATCTTATCCTTCATGGTCCACAAACGATATGAAACATAAACACCATGCTCAGACAATTCATCGCCAACCATGACTGCGTTTTCTAAATAATCCGGAATATGAGGAAAAGAATGAAGTGAAAGGTTGATTTGACGAAGAGCAGGGCTATCAAGCAAGATTTTGCTTTGTTGTTTTAAAAGAGTCGCATTGGTCGTCAGATTCACATATAAATCATTATCATGTGCAATCTGAAGAAACCTTGAAAGATCAGGATGCATCAAAGGCTCACCAAGAACATGAAGATAAATATACCGGGTATAAGGCTTGATCTGTAAGATGATATTTTCAAATTCATGCACAGTCATCATTTTTGAAGGACGATTTGTGTGAGAACAAAAAGAACAATTCAAATTACATTGATTGGTGATTTCAATATATACCTTTTTAAAACGCATATCGATCCTCCTC